>NZ_JBFRPB010000013.1:0-75728 GCF_041471785.1 Vibrio sp. 10N.261.51.C6
TTCCGGGGAAAGCCGCTTTTATCTTCAAGAAGAAGTAGTCGGTATCTCGATACCCATACCCCATTCGCTTGATTAGCTTTATCTTGTTGTTTATCCCTTCTAGGGTGCAGGTGTTTAGCGGATAACTTGCCGATGCGATAATACCGTGAAGATAAGGACTCAGTTTTCGTGCGAACTCTTTCAATGGCTTAATTCCACTCTCTTGTACTTGTGCCCACCAAGCCTCCCAGAGCCCTTTAGCATGTGCTTCTGATTCACAATACCAAAGCTCTTTGAGTTGTGCCCCGAGTATATAAGTGGTCATTAAGTCCTTATTGATATTCAATATTTCTGTAAGATAGCTGTCTTGCCGTGGATTTAAGTTGCCTCTATTTTTCAACAACACCCAGCGTGAGCGCTTGACCCATTGCCTCGCTTTTTTATCTTGCTTGAGTTTGTTGGCTTGGTCGACTCTGACTCTATCCATTACCTCACGACCGAACTTAGCAACAACATGGAATAAGTCGTAAACGATTTTTGCGTTCGGGCAATGCGCTTGAACTTCAAGGTCAAAAGCCGTATTCATGTCCATCGCGACCGCTTCGATATTATTGCCATGCTTGCCTAACAGCTCGAAGAACGGTCGTATGTCCTTGCGGCTACGGCCTAACCCTATCCAAATGACTTGGTGAGTCTTAGCGTCAGCAATGACCGTGGCATACCGATGTCCTTTAAAGATAGCGAACTCATCCATGACGAGTTGCCTTAGCCCCTCCCATTTCACTGACGGTACCACTTGGCGAAGTCGGCGTTTATCTATCTCTTTAATGGTGTGCCAATGTACGCTTGTTAACTGGGAGATATGCTTAATGGGAAGAAGAGGCAGCAGTTGTTCTATATAACTTTTTAAGCGCTTCGTTATACGAGCATAAGGCTCTAACCAAGATAGAGACTCTGTTTTTATGCCGCAGTCACGACACTTGATTCTTCGTGTTTGAACGGAAAGTTCAACAGGAACACCGAGCAACATGGCCTCTTTTACATGACGCCATTGATACTCATGAATAGCCTCGGCCTCGAGACCACAAAGGCACTTAGCCTAAGAGTTAGGTTTAAGAGTCAGGGTAATAAGTGATGCTGTCTGGTGAGACTTTACTATTTGAAAGCCTTCCCAGAATGAAGATAGGAAAGTATGATTCGGCATGAAAACGGTAGTTTGTGTATGATTTTTGTTTGGCGACTAAACCATATCACTTACTACCGTTTTTGTTTTTAGTTCCCGCTAATCCGCGATGAACCTTTTTATTTACTTAGCGTTTTATGTAGCTAAGCTTAGACTTTCTTGAAGATGATAGAGGTGTTGATTCCACCAAAAGCAAAGTTGTTGCTCATCAAGTATTCAACATCCAATTCGCGACCTGAGCCCGTGATGTAATCGAGCTTGCCGCACTGTTCATCGACATTCTTAAGGTTTAGGGTTGGGCTGAACCAACCGCTATGCATCATCTCTAGGCTGAGCCACGCTTCAATTGCACCACATGCACCAAGCGTATGGCCAAAGTAACTCTTAAGAGAGCTGATTGGTACTTCACCAAAGATATTCGCTGTCGCTTTACTCTCTGCAATATCACCTTTTTCAGTCGCAGTACCGTGCGCAGAAACATAGCCAATCTTCTCAGCTGGAAGTTGTGCGTCTCTCAATGCTTTCTCCATACAGATTTGCATGGTTTCCATCTGAGGTTGAGTCACATGAGCCGCATCACAGTTGCTCGCAAAACCTATGATTTCTGCGTAGATCTTTGCGCCACGAGCAACAGCATGTTCGTACTCTTCAAGGATCAGGGTTCCAGCGCCTTCGCCGATAACCAAGCCATCACGCTCGCTGTCGTATGGGCTAGGGGATTTCTTGGGTGTGTCGTTTTTTAAACTGGTAGCGAAAAGGGTATCGAAAACGGCAGACTCAGTTGGGCATAACTCTTCACCACCACCGGCAACCATTACGGTTTGGTAACCATGCTTGATCGCTTCATAGGCGTAACCAATGGCTTGGCTTCCTGAAGTACAGGCGCTGCTGGTGGGAATCACGCGGCCACGCAGACCAAAGAACAGACCTACGTTTACCGCGGCTGTGTGTGGCATCATTTGAACGTAAGTGGTTGCTGTGATTGCTCGTGTCGACTTCTCGTTCAGCATTACTCCGAAAGCACCAACCGCATCGGTACTGCCAGTTGAAGAGCCGTAAGCGATACCAGTTTCGCCATTGGTCAATACATCGTGACCAATTAAGCCGGCTTGCTCCAATGCATTCTCAGTCGCAACGGTAGCTAGGCGTGATACACGGCCCATGCCACGCACTTGCTTACGCTTGTAGTGTTTAGGCAGTTGGAAGTCATCAATAGGCGCGGCAAGTTTTGTGTTGAGACCATCATATTGCTCGAAGCTTGGCATATATTGAGTCGCATTTTCACAGGCCTTTAGCTTAGGCTCTATCTGTTGCCAGTCGTTACCAAAAGCAGTAACACCAGACATTCCAGTTACAACAACGCGGCGGGTCATACTAAGCCTCCATTTACTGAAATCACTTGGCGAGTTACGTAGCCTGCAATATCAGACATTAGGTAGCTGACTAGGCCGGCTACTTCTTCCGGCTCACCCATACGGCGCAGTGGTACTTGAGGAAGTGCATGATCTTTCACGTGCTCGTCAACCATACCTGTGTCAATTAAGCCAGGAGCGACACAGTTTACCGTGATCTTGCGTTTTGCGAGTTCTAGAGCAAGAGACTTAGTTGCGCCAATCACCCCCGCTTTTGCTGCAGCATAGTTAGTTTGACCACGGTTACCCATAATGCCGGATACCGACGCTAGAGTGACGATACGGCCACCTTTACGCTTTTGAACCATAGGCATTACACAAGGGTGAAGTACGTTGTAGAAGCTATCTAGGTTGGTATGGATCACACCATCCCACTCTTCTTCCGTCATCGCGGGGAATGCAGTGTCACGAGTAATGCCCGCGTTGTTCACTACACCATAGTAAGCACCATGTTCAGCGATATCAGACTCAAGCTTTTCGCGACACTCGCTTCGTTTGCTGATATCAAATTGAATAAGACGTCCAGCGCCACCCAGTTCGGTGATCGACTTTAGCGTCTCTTCAGCACCTTGCTTGTCACCCATGTAATGAACGGCGATTTCAAACCCGTCTTTCGCGAGTTGAATAGCGATCGCTTTACCAATACCTTTACTGGCACCAGTGACTAAAACCTGACGGCTCATGATGGGCTCCTAGTTTTCATTTCTTGTAATTTTTGTTCGGTCGGCACGTAGACGTTGAGTTGGCATTGAGCCACTAACTCACCTCGGTCTTCGACTCTTGCGGTAAACACAGCCATACCGCTGTCTTCCATCATCTGTTCGGCGTAGATATCAAGGGTCTGACCTTGAGTAAACTCATCACACAGTGATTTATAGCGACGAGAGCCGAGTAAGAATCCGATTGGGGGCGTGGTGCCGTTTTTAAGTGCGTGATATCCAGACCATGCCGCTACAGACTGCGCCATAAACTCGATTCCAACATATGCTGGTACCGTTTGAGATTCGGCGTCAAAGAACAGATTATGGTCACCAATATCGACCTGACAGTGGATCGACAACGCCTCTACGCTGATAGCACGATCGATTAATATCATCGGATCATCGTGAGGGAGAAGTTGGTCTACAGAAGGGATATCAGTCATTTACTACACCAAAAATCAGGCTAATGTTGTTGCCACCAAAAGCAAACGAGTTGCTTAAGATGTTCTTTGCTTTAAGTTTCTGTGAACAGTTTACCAAATCAATCTCAATATCTTCAGCTTTATCCTGACATTTTTGTAAGGGAAGCGGTAAGTCATATTTCAAAATATGCCACGCAATTGCAGCCTCAATCGCACTTGCTGCGCCTAGAGTATGCCCGGTCAGCGGTTTGGTAGAACTGACGGGAACCTTGTTTGCAAAAATACGATGAATGGCTTTACTTTCCATCGAGTCATTGAGTGGCGTTGCTGTACCATGTGCATTGATATAACCAATGTCTTCTGCGTTTAACTGTGCAGAATGTAACGCTTTTTTCATTGCTTGTTCAGCACCATTGCCTTCAGGGTGAGGCGCTGAAATGTGGTGTGCATCAGAGCTGTCCCCACAGCCCAATAAGGCAATGTTTGACGTGTCATGTGCTGCATTAACACCGGCTAACTTTGTTTTGCTGAGCAACATAAATGCCGCTGCTTCTCCTATGTTGATACCTTCTCGGGTTGCACTAAATGGCTTACAATGTGTTGTTGAGAGTGCTTCAAGACCGTGGAAACCATTGAGTGTCAGCTTACACAATGTATCCACACCACCCACTAACACGGCATCAGCCATACCTGAATCTAATAAGCGCTGGGCGGTCAGAAATACGCGGCCACTGGATGAGCAAGCCGTAGATATGACGTAGTTTGGCCCCGTTAATGCGCAATACTGGCTAACGAACTCTGAGGTATCACCAAGCTCTTGTTTTGAGTAATGGTAATCTGCTGGAAACTCGCCGTTTGCCAATTTTTGTTTGAAGACTGCTTCACCATCGGAGATCCCAGATGTACTGGTGCCAATAACAACAGCAATTCTATCTACGCCAAACTGAGATTTGGCTTGCTCGATAGAATCTTCAATTTGGTGAAGAGCCGACAGCGCCAGTTGATTGTTGCGAGTGGCGTATTGCGTAAGATCTGAAGGAATCGGTGGTAGTTCACCCGCGATCTGACCAACGACAGTGTGTTTACCATCGTTCAGCATATCGTGCACTTCGACCATATTTGATTCACGCTCGTCTTTTAGACAGCCATGAATATCGGCAATCTCTGAGCCTAGCGCTGAGTGGAAACCACAGTCTTGGATGTAAATAGGCATAGTGTTCAACTCTTACTTGGATTGTCGACAATCGTTGAGTTCAACGTTTGTACGGTGATGTTGTAGCCCAGGGTCAAATGTTTGAAAACAATGTCGCCTGCCGTTTTGTGTGTACCAGGATCTGTTTGGTAATCAATTTGAATGATTGCCTGTTGGTTTTCATCAAATACGGTTCTTGTTTTGTCGGTATCGACTAGGTGCCAACCTATGCTTTGTAAAGGCTGAGCCCATGCTTCAGCCGGCCATAAGGTAAGCATTAAATTAAATAGCACCTGTTCAGGTTGTGGCAAAGTTGCGCCAAGCCCAGACAAAACCTGCGTATCAATTACTTGATTCTGGTATTGCAGCGATAGAATGCGAGTACCCCAAGAGGAGAACCCCGCCAAAACCACTTTACCTGGTGTGACTTCGACTTGAACCGGAAGCTGCTGTGTATCATTTTCCCACGTAGCGCTAATCAACTGACTGGCTGTTAATGAGTATCCCAGTTCAGCCGGCAGTGGTAGTGCTAGATCGGTGTCTTGATCGATAGACACGCTCGCACCACTTGGCTGCTGAGAAACCATCGAGCAGGCACTCATTAGAATGCCCACTAGTATGGCGAAGGTTACCTTTAATGTCTGGATCATCTAAAAGCCCCTCGAGTAATTGGTCCTTCTACGTTTTTACTACTGTTGATCGCGAGTGGAGAAAGCAGCCAAGCGACAAAGATCCCTGTCAGAACCGTCACCCCGAAGCTATGAATAGCATGAGTCTGGCTCAGCGACAGTAAGCCGAATGAAAGTAGTGTTGTGAGACCTGACAAGGTGATCGCTAATAAGGTGCTCAGCGATTTCTTTTGCTCAGCAAAGAACAGGGTGTAGTCTATGCCAATCCCTAAAATCAGAATCAAACCAAGCAGGTTAAATAGGTTCAGTGTCGAGCCTAAAATGCCCGTGACCGCCAAACCTGCTACGCCTGCAATCAATGAAGGCAACAGCATTAACAGGCTTTGCTTCACACCATAGCGCCAGCCTAACAGCATGCCAATAGCTGCCAATGCTATCAATAACAGCTCGGTAATCTTGACGCGGTACTCAGCAAAAAGAGAGGAGATTTCATCCGCTTTATTGAGGTGTTTCACACCTTGCTTCTGAGCAAAATCTGACTCCAACCACTGTGAGAACAGCTCAGCATCAGTGACGTCTTTTATCAAAATGACCGACGCTGCTTGCCCGTCGATAGGTTTTAACCAAAGTGGTCGAACAGGCTCTGAGACTGGAGACTCCAAAAATCCAGATACCGTGATTGGTTCGAATTTTGGTAGTTCTGGAAACGTAGACCAACCGAGAGAGCTTTGTAATATATGGCTTTGTTGACTATAGAGTTGTTCAACCAACTGATAGTTATCATGCTGTTCTTGTTTACTTAACAAGTGTTGATTGATGCTGCGATACCCGGAGATACCTTGGCTATTGACCAGCGAATCTAAGCTTGTGGTGATTTCTGTCAATTTTTTGAGTAGCTTTTGGTCGCTCTGAGCTGTGACCAAAAGCATATTTTGACCACTGCCTAACCCTGATATCTCAGTAATGGCTTGCTCTTGTTGTTTGAGTTGTTCGGGCATAGCCTGAAGCTGGCGAATATCGTCGTCGTAACGAATTTGACTGAGTGACATCAAGCTAACGACAGTCACTGTTAACGGTAAGCCAATTCTAAATTTTTGGTTGCTCCAAAGGCTTAACCAAGTATGCCAAAGTTTCGACAGGGGAAGAGGGCGCTCTTGGCCTGGTTTTACCGCTAAAACGGGGTACCAGCACACCACACTGGCGTAAGCTGCGATCAGTCCAATCGACGAAAACAGAGCCAGTTGCTGCAAGCCTGGGAATGGCGCAACCAGTAGCCCTAAGTATCCGATTAAGCTGGTGATTAAACCTAGAGTGATGGCAATGAAAATATGCTTTAGGCCTTTATCGCTCTGCCAGTGGCTTCCTGCGGCCAAACGGTCAGTGAGATAGTGAAAAGAGTAATCGATGGATACGCCAATCAAGCTAGCGCCAAACACCAAGCTGAATAGATGCACCTTACCAAAGATAGCGACAGTGCTTGCCAGTGCAACCAATAATCCTGTACTGATTGAGAGTAAAGATAAGGCAAGTGGTAGCGCACTACGAAATGTCAGCCACACCAATAAAATAACGCCTGCCAATGAGCCCAAACCAATGGTACTGATTTCTGATTTCGCGCTTTCGGTACCGTAATTGGCGTAGAACACCACACCAGTATGCTGCACCTTGACGCCAAATTGTTTTTCGACCTCGCGCTCAATTGAATCAAGATCTGGAAGTTGTTCTTGAATCGCCAAGCTATAAGGTGAGTCCGCCAGAGTAGCCGTGACTAAAATATGAGTTTGCTCATTCGACTGGGCCGTGAGATAGCCCTCTTTCAGAACAAAGTTACTTGATTGGACGCCAATAGCACTGATGTAGTCGCGAAATAACAAGAATGGGTCGAGAGATAACTCTGCTGCAGTGACGCCTGAGAATGGATTGTACAGAGACTGAATGACATATTGAGCTCGCGAATCAGGCGAGTGTGTCAGCGTCTCTTTTTGTTGTTGGGTCAGCAGTTGAGATCGGTGACGAAAATAGAAATCGCTCCACTGGCTTTGAGTGCTGGCGTTGATTTTACCTTGAACTTGCTTAAACAGAGTTGGCTGACTTGAAAAAGTTCTTTGGTTGAGAGCTTTTTCAAAAGCGTCGGTCGCAACCATGGTTTGTTCGATATCGGGAGCGCTTATGATAAATACCACTTGCTCGCTCATCGAGCTGGATATCTGCTGAAAGGCTTGCTCTACCATTGGGTCTTGCTGGTTTTCGGGCAGTAACTTTAGAATGTTGCTTTCAATCGGTACCGACGAAGAAAAAGCGAATTGTTTGGTCAACAACCCGCTAAACAGCATTACAACAACAAGCCAAGCAAGGGCTAGACTAGAATTGGAATTGTTGCGCTTCAGCATCTGATAATACTTCCGGTAGATGGCTTAACTGGCTAAATTCGATCACTGTGCTGTCTCCACGAACTTCTCTAAGTTCGATACGTTCAATGTCATCTTGTCCTTGCAGCGTGATGGCTTCAAACACCGCGTTTATTGGTGCATTCTTTGGCTTTAGAGTGAGTGTCCATTGTGTGTCTTCTGAACTTGAGTTTGCACTTTCATCAGAATTTTTCGCAGTTGCTGGTTCAAATGAAAGTGAGAATTGCTCTTGAAGCTTTTGCGTATCCCCATGAAACACTGACAAGAAGATATGGCTGAAATAAAACGCCATCGGGTTTTCTTTGTCGGTGATGATTTTAGCGGGTTGATCTGCAAACCTTTGGCTCAGTTTGTTATCGGTTAGCACTAAGCTCACAGGGAAGGGGGTCGCTTGTGTCCAAAGTAAACCATTCGACTTGTCTAACAGGAAAGTACCTTGTGATGTTAGAGGTTGGGCGAACATTTCCATGTTGCGTGTTTGAGTGAACTGACCACGAACGATACTATTTTCGCTTAACACGGTTTGTAGTTCTGTAATAGAACCGACAGCATTTGTGTTCTCGCTAGCGCCAGCAAAGTGACTAGCCATCATTGAAGCAAGCCCTAGCAGTGCGATACTGATTTGTTTACGGCCGTGTTTAAACAGACTCATGTTTCACCTGCTGCTGTGTGTTAGATACTTGAGATGGGTCTGATTGTTGGTCGTTTGGTTGCTGCTCAGCTGATTGGGGTAAGCAGCCAAATTGATGCCAGCGTTCGACTTTATCGGTAAACACCTTCGGCGAAGCAAAACACATCTCTTGCTCTTCAATGGTTACTGCAACCTGCATGGTGTGAGCGCGTGTCATACGAGCACCGGTGTTGGCATCGTGAATTTCGTAGTCAACACGCAAGCGGTTTTCCCATTCAGTTAACTTAGCGGATACCGTGATCTGATGATTAAACGGTATTGCTTTGATGTACTTTACGCGCGTGTCGATGATCGGCCACATGTAGCCCGAATCCTTCATCTCATGGTAGTTGTACTCAATCTTATCCATCATGATGCGCCTAACTTCTTCAAAAAATCGGAAGTAGTTGCCATGGTAGATCACGCCCATTGGGTCGGCATCTTGGAATGAGGTTACTAAAGTAACCTCTGATTTTAATGGATGAAGGATTTCAGACATAAATCGCTCTCAACAATATTGCGTAAAGGGTTAGCTACTCTAGGAGTAAAGTGACCAGTGTTGACTTTGAATACGAGCAATGAAGTGGCGTAGATCGCCTTCAAGTGGTCGATCTTCTACGATAAATTCAAACTCTTTAAGCACTTCGTCGCGAATGTGCTTTAGGTTTTCACTCATGTGGTGCTCATCAAGCTCATTATGGCGTTTACGAAGCTCAAGCGCTTGTGTCCCCGCCAGAAGTGATGCTGCCGCTACTTGTTCAGTCAGTTCAAGAACGCGTAAGCAGTCACGAGCCGCAATAGTGCCCATGCTGACTTTGTCTTGGTTGTGACACTCGGTTGAACGAGAGAACACGCTTGCTGGCATGGTGTGTTTTAATGCTTCTGCTGTCCAAGCTGAAACGCCAATCTGTACTGCTTTAAAGCCGTGGTTGATTGGCTTACGTTCGCCTTCAGCACCCGTTAGGTTGAATGGCAAACCGTTGTTGAACTTGTAGTCCATCAGCTGAGCCATTTGACGGTCAAGCAGATCAGCAAGGTTCGCAACTGCAGTTTTTAACGTATCCATCGCCATTGCAATGTGTCCACCGTAGAAGTGTCCACCATGCAGTACGCGTTCATTATCACCATCGATAATCGGGTTGTCGTTGGCACTGTTTAGCTCGTTCTCGATCATTTGGCGTAGCCAAGGCAGAGAGTCTTGAACCACGCCGATAACATGTGGAGCACAGCGCAGAGAGTAACGATCTTGGAGTCGATCACTGTTACGTGGCGGGCGATCCGCTTGCAGATCATCACGCAGCCATGCCGCAACTTGCTGCTGGCCTGGATGTGGTTTAACAGCAAATAGCGCTTCATCGAAGTGGAAGTCATTGCCATGCATGCCGACAGATACCATTGCGGTGATCTTAGTTGATAGCTGAGCTAGATATTCTGCGCGTTTGTAGGCGATACAAGCCAGTGCCGTCATCACTGATGTACCATTCATCAATGCTAAGCCTTCTTTTGGCTTGAGTTTGATAGGGCTAATGCCTAGCTCTTTGTAGACGTCACTGGTTGGGCGAATTTCACCCTTGTAGATAACATCGCGCTCGCCGATCAGGGCTGCAGCTAAGTAAGACAGAGGCGTCAAGTCGCCACTAGCACCAACAGAACCTTCTTGCGGAATACGCGGTGAAATATTTTGGTTGATCAGGGTAACGATTTGATTGAGCAGATCGTGAGTCACACCAGAGACACCTTGCGACAACGAACAAAGACGCGTTGCTAATACTGCACGAGCTTGCTCATGAGACAGTATTTCACCCAAGCCACAACCGTGGAAGCGTGTTAGATGCAATGGTAATTCATCAACAAGGTTTGGTGGGATTGCTACGGTACATGAATCTCCGTAACCCGTTGTCACGCCATAAATCACGCCTTCTTCTTTCAACAGGCGTTCTAAGAAAGCGACACCTCGGTCGATCTTAGATGTGAACTCGTTACTTGAATTCATCGAGGCTTTTGCGCCCTGTGAGATAGCGACAACATCCTCAATCCTGAGGCGTTCGGCACCAAAAGTGATGCTATTTGGATTCTTTTTCGTCATGGTGCTGGTTGCTCAATGTCCAAAAGTTAAAAAAGTTGTACCACTGAAGCGGTGCTTGCAGTGTGTAGTGCTGAAGTCGGTCTGCGTATTTCTGCACGACTTGCTGTAAAGATTGTTCGCGAGTCTTTCTTGGTAGCTCGATCTTGTTGCTAAAATGCTCGAAATAGACATTAAAATGCGGCTTAGATTGTGAGTCGTCGCGTAACCCAAACAGCAAAAATACGGGTGCTTTGAGAACCGAGGCTAACATAAATGGACCTTGAGGGAATGGAGCTTCCTTACCTAAGAACTCAGCCCATACTGAGCGGCTCTCTTTGCTGGTGGAAGTTCTATCGCCAACAATTACGATCCATTCTCCTTGCTCCAACTTCTGTTGTAATAAGATAGCCGTATCTGGCCCCATTGATGTCACTTGAATCAGGTTTAAATCAGACTGCGGGTTAACTGCTTTCATTACTGAATTAAAACGTTCAGCGTGCTCAGTGAAAACCAGAGCGTTGATTTTAATGTTCGAGTGTCTGCGACCCAAAGCTCGGCACAGCTCAATATTGCCAAGGTGAGATCCAAGGATTAGCACACCTTGCTTATTTGCCACCATGCTCTCGAACTGGTCTTGGCCATGAATAGTCAGGTTATCTGCCGAGAAATCACCTTTCCATGCCGCGAGCTTGTCGAGCATCGTATGGCCAAATGAAAGCAGATGGTTGTAACTGGTTAGTTCTCCGGGGAGCTCAATATTTTGCTGTTCCGCATAGGCTTTTAATTGGAATAGATATTGTTCGGAAGCGTTTCGCGCACGCTGGCCCGTCAAGTGGTAGTAACGCATCACACCACGCAGAATGAGGTTGAACACACCGCGACCTAACAAGGTATAAATGGTTAATAACAGCTTAATGCCTAATACTGTGCCGCGTTCTTGAGTGCGGGACCAGTGTGGTTGTTCAGAAGCTTGCGGCTCTGAATCAGTCGATAAATTTGGGTTATTATCAGCTGAATCGGATTTGAAATGGCGAGCAATCAGTTTTGGTGCTCTTGGCAGCATGCCGAAGAATAGACGTGTATGCATCCAACTGATTTTGACGTTATCCCACAACGCATCGAAATGAGAGATGCCGTTCTCAGGATAGATAACGCGCGTTTCAACGAAGTCTATCTCGCAACCTTCCCAATACAGGCGAACCAAAATCTCGATATCGAAGTCCATTCTCGAACCAACATCGTACTTATTCAACACAGTTTGAGTTTGGTTGATAGGATACGCTCTAAAGCCACACATGCTGTCTTTAATTGATAAAGAAAGGGTTTCTATCCATACCCAGATATGTGTCGCGTAGCGCCCATAGAGCCTTGCTTTGGGTACGCTGTCGTCGTAGATAGGCTGGCCTGATATCAGACGTTGTGGCTTAGCTTGTGAGGCCTCAATCAATGTTGGCAAGGCTTCCAGGTCGTGTTGCCCATCAGCATCTATCTGAATAGCGTGGCTAAAGCCTAGTTGCTGCGCTTTTTTGATTCCGGCTTTTACTGCGCCGCCTTTACCTTGGTTCTGTTCAAGCGTCACCAAGGTTACGTTTGAATTCTCTGCTAGGGGAGACAGAAACTGTTTTGTTGTGAGTTCACTGCCATCGTCAACGATGATGATCGGTAACTCAAAATGATGGAGTGACGACACCACAGCCGGCATGGTTGCGCCATGGTTAAAGCACGGGATAAGGAAGCAAGCCTTGTAGCTGCTTTCTTTTGTGTGGTGTTGAGAAGTAGCCTCGACGGGAGTGCTATTCACTTTTCTCTCCCAGCTTCATTTTGCCTGAAGAATGGGTCTGTTCACCGTTGTTTGAGGTGTAACTGAAGCTCAGCTTGTCTTTGTCAGCATCCCATTTGAGTGATAGCTGGATTGTAGCATCAGGCAGGATAGGCTCTTGGAACTTGATGACTTCCATTCCTTTAAAGAAACCAGGAACGCCTAACTCTTGGATTGCGTAGTGAAGTGCCCAATCAATTTGCGTGACGCCAGGTAGAATAGGGAAGCTCTTGAAGTGCCCATTAAAGTCGGTGATATCTCCGCTAACATGAAGTGTCAGGGTCGATTCATTTTCTACCGTGTCTACAGCAATGATGTTTGGTTTTCTTTTATCCATAGGGCGTGCTTAGAATCCTTGGGCAAATATTGGTTCTTTGACAAAAATATAAAAAGATAATCTCAGTGTAAAATACGATCAGCGGTTTCTATGATTTTATTAGCTGTTCTATGTGAGATGTTAATCGCTTACCTTGGCTGTTGAGGGGGATCTCATCGACAACACGGTATTTTCTCGGGATTGCGATTGGCTCTAACCACTTTCTGAGTTCTGTACGCAGCATCAACCAGAATTTACCTTTGCTCATGGTCGATAGAGCGGCTTGGCCTTCATCTGATAATACCAAAACAGAGGCTAATATTAATCGCTCAGGCTCCTCAAATGGAATAACCACGCACTCACTTATCCAAGGCAGTTGCTCCAGTCGCTTTTCCACTTCAACCAGTGATACTCGCTTTTCTTCTATCTTGATCACTCGGTCCGTTCGGCCCTTCAATATGAATTGATTCTCCGAGACCATCTCGCACTCATCAGAGGTTTGATACCAGTTATTCTTATCGATGTACGGCGACAATAACTTAATGCAACTCTCACTGTTGAGACTAGCCTCAATACAGGCAAAAAGCTGCCAAGGCGTTTGAGCGCTCTCTTGCTGACGAAATGCGATGCCACCGGTTTCTGTGCTACCAAAGACTTCAATCGGTAAATGACCAAGCAGATCTCGTGACTGGTGAGCCGACTCGGTAGGCAATGGACCACCCGAAGAGAAGATTCCTGCAAGTTGTACCTTGTTGGTCTCATGCTTTAATCGTTTAAGTAGCGCTGGGCTGCTGATCAGTACACAGTTTTGATTTGCGTGAGATAAGATCTGTTCTGGGTATTCAAGGTTGTGTCGAGCAAATGGAACACCAGAGCATAGTGGCCATAAGATTCTAAACAGCAAACCATAGATATGTTGATGAGAAACTGTGCTTTGGATTTGGTTTCCCTTGAGTAACTCACCCCAGTTCTTGTGTAACTGAGCGGTCTCAATATCGAGGTGCTCTAACGTTTTATCTATCGCTTTTGGCGTGCCACTTGAACCTGAAGTGAACAGAGTTAATGGGACTGTTGCCAAATCAATGGTCGTAAGATTCTCGGTTAGAGGTTTTTGTGCTTCAGTGTTTGAATCCAATAAGGTTTGGATATTACGAACGTCATTCACCTCAACTTCGCCAATCGAGTTATCAACTAGCAGGCAATCAAACTGCTTACTTAACTCAGCAAGCGCACATGGCTGGTAGTTGCCCGGTAAGATGATGTGTTTGTTGGCTGCTGTACATGCCAAAAAGGCCACCGCAAATAGGTAGCTGTCTTGGGTACAAATCGCGATTCGTTGAAAAGGGGATAAAGACAAAAATTGTACGAGTTGAGATAAGTCGTCGTTAAATGTTTGCCACGTAATCTCGCTATTGTCGTCAAAGCAGACAATAGATTCAGGGGCTCTGTCCTGGCTAAGAAGCTCAGACAACGAGGTGTAAGATACGGTTTGGGTCATAACAATTTAACTCTGACGAATGCGCTGTCTTACTACCCACTCTCCTGCAAAGAGTAACCCTGCAAACAGATAGCTGAGTAAGCCATTGTATAGGGTCCATACTTCTAGCGGTTGGAAGCAGGTGTAAAGGGCAATAGAGCCATTGATAACAAAGAACAAGCACCACACTTTGGTGACTTTTCGTGTGTAATCAACGCCACTTTGCGGAAGTTCAGGCTCTTGAAGGCGAGCAAGACGTTCGATAATCGTTTGTGGTTGCCATAGGCTCGAAGCGAATACAACCAGCATACAAACATTAACGATAACGGGATAATAGGTTAGCCAGCCGTGTTGCTTAAAGGCTAAGCCTAAAGCCAGCAGAACAATACCGGCACTTCCACTGATCCAAGCTAGGTGTTTTAGCTCTTTGATTTTAGCCTGACCGCCGGTGAAAATGCGTACAGCAAAGATAGCGGCTAAGGCAATACCAACGGTTTGTAAGCCAAACTTGTTGAGTCCAAAGTAAACCGCTATTGGATAAGTGAAAAGTATAATTGCCGACAGTAAAGTCAGCAGAGGACGCATTAGGCGTCCTTCAATAGTTCAACCACAGATTCGACAACGTCATTAACGGTGCGCACTGCTTTGAACTCTTCAGGTTTTATCTTCTTACCTGTGACGTTCTGTAGGTGAACGACCAAATCAACGGCATCAATGCTGTCTAGGTCTAGATCAAGATAGAGATGAGCTTCAGGGGTGATATCTTCAGCGTCAAGCTCGAACAGCTCAATAAGCGCATCTTTAACCTGGTTGTATACTTCTTGTTGGTTAGCTTGTGTCATAAAGATCTGTCTAGTTATTCGTTTGAGAAGAGATGTAGTTCGCTAGATTTTCAACTGACGCAAAGTGCTGTCGAGTGTTTGAATCATCTGCATCGATAACAATGTTGTACTTTTTCTTGATAGCAAGGCCAAGCTCAAGGGCATCGATAGAGTCTAGTCCAAGTCCATCACCAAATAGTGGAGCTTCCGTTTCAATCTCATCAATGCTCATGTCTTCAAGGTTCAATGCGTCGATGATCAGTTGTTTCAGTTCGTTGTGTAATGTTTCCACTTTGGCCTACTTAATGCTTTATCTGAATGCTGCTTTAAGGGGGCGATTCTACATTATATGAGGTATTTTCGAAATGCCGATATCGCCTGTTATGTTATTGATACGCTAAATGTTTTCTTCGGAAGGGAAAATTGTTTGTGCAAGATGATGATTAAGGCGCCTTGCTGCCGAAGTTAAATTATTTGAGCCTTCAATAAATGGTTCGACTTCTATTTTACCTTTCACCGCGACATGAAAAAAGGGCTTCGACGCAGGAACTTGATACCATTTTTTCTCTTTCGTTAAGAATGTCGGAGAAACCGTAATATGAATCACGCGTAAATCGGTTTGTGTTCGAGTCGCGATTTGTGCCGCCCCACGCTGTAAGGATGGTTCAATTCCTGGCGTTGTGCGAGTTCCTTCGGGAAAAATCAGCATGACATTGCCACGTGAGAAGCGTTCTTCACAGCGCTCTAAAAGATCGTCAGGGGCTTGGTTCGGTATATAACCTGCCGCTTTGACAATCCTTTTCATAAAAGGGTTTTCCCAAATGGCCGCTTTGACGAGGCAATCACATTGAGGAAGTTGAGAGGCGATCAGCACATAGTCAATCAAACTTGGGTGGTTGGCGACGATAATGCAGTTACGGTCGTTACGCAGTAGTTCTGCACCATCAATTCGGTAATCGATTGCTCCGGTGAACTTCATGATCTGGCAAAACGCATTGAATGAGAAACGGATTAATCGCTGTGCTTTAAGCTCTCTTTTAATGGTATTGGGATTGGTTAGCGCGATAGTCGGTAAGATTAAGAAGCTCAATACTAAGCCACCCAAACCAAAGATGGTAAAGCAGAGGCCTGTCACGAATACTCGCCAATACTGGTCTACTCTGCTCATTACGCTGTACCTGTCTCGGTGTTATTTACCCAAGACCAAGTTTGGTGCTTGCCAGCAATAGCCCACCTATTTGTACCTAATAAGATATGTTGGAGCGTTTGTAACCCTTGTGGTAACACGGAAGGTGCTTGGTTGGTCTCTACTGTCCTAGTAATAGAGTATTCACTGCCAGCGGTGAGCACTAAGCCCAGCGCATAATCAGCAAAGTTCTGTGTTTCGTACTCTTGGTAGAGCTCGGGCAGAGGTTGGTCGAAATCGATAACTAACACTCGATGCGACGGATATTGATGAAGGTAAAGATAAGCTTCGATCAGAGCGTTATGGAAAGTATCTTGCCCTGCGGCTATTGAAGTCAGTGGAATCGGTGCTTTGGCGGCAATGGTGGTTAGACCAGCTGCGGTATTATGTACCGACTGCGAGAACGCCATTGGTGAGGCATCGTCACCTTCTAATATCGACTGAATCAAAGTGGCGGTTCGATGTAACTCACCATGTCGGCTAGCAAAGACCAGATAATCAATCGAGGTGTCTTTTAATAGGGTTAACGCGGTTTGGACAGCAAGTTTGCTTTGCACACTCATTCGGCGGCGCATCATTGGAGGAATAGCTTTAAATTCAGTTGAGCCATCTTGTGGCCAATCTAAATTAGTGCTCCACGCTTGCCATTCAGCAATAGAATTGAGCCCCGCTGAATTTGCAGACCATTTCTCAATATTAAACGACATTAATTGGGATTGATTTGACATAGAGTATTGATTTGCTTTGAGTCTAACTAAATACTATGCGCGCTTATAAATAAACACAGATAAGGAATTTAAATGAAATTACTAAAAATAGCAGTTTCAATGTTATTCATATTCGTTCTTGCAGGATGTGGACGCGTCCAACCTGTAATGAATGTTGAGGATACTCCAGTTGCACTGAATCTTCAAAGTAAACAGGTTAAATCAGCTATTTCTGAATCTGCTGAAAATCGAGGCTGGTTGGTTTCAGAAATAAAGCCTGGTTTGATCCGCGCTGAATTGTATGTTCGTTCGCACCACGCTGTGGTTGAAATTCCTTATAGTGATAAGTTTTACTCTATTCTTTACGTTGAATCAGAGAATTTGAAGTACGACGATGGTGAAATACACCGTAATTACAACCGTTGGGTTAATAACTTAAACGTTGATATTAAACGTAAGCTTGCGCAAATGGCAGCTGAGTAACTCTCTATTATTTAAAGTTAGGTTTTTCGTGTCGGAATATAAATTAGATCCATTCAACGCATTAGAAGCAAAAACAGAAGCGCAGAAATTGTCTTTCGCTCCGATTGTTTTTCATACTGCTCGTACACTTCGTGATTTAGGCATTTTGAAAGCGTTAGATGACGCGGGCAACGAGGGTTTACCAGCAGAGTCTATCTCTGAATCGACCGGTGTCTCTGAGTACGGCGTGAAAGTCCTGCTCGATATGGCGTTAAGTGCTCATATTGTGACTTGGGAAAAGCCTAACTACAAAATGGCTAACCTTGGTTTCTACCTTCTGCATGATGGTATGACTAACGCAAACATGGATTTCACAGCCGATGTTTGTTATGCCGCGATGATGCATCTAACAGAAGCGATTGAAGAAGGCACACCTGCAGGCTTGAAAGAGTTGGGTGATTGGGAAACCATTTACCAAGGCTTGTCTCAATTGCCAGAAAAAGCAAAAGAGAGTTGGTTCAAGTTTGATCACTTCTATTCGGATCGCTCGTTCCCTGTGTTACTTGAAAAAGTCTTCAGCAAGAAACCTAAGTCGCTGGTGGATATCGGCGGCAACACGGGTAAGTGGGCGATGCAATGCTGCAACCATGATGCGGACGTTGAGGTGACGATTGTTGATTTGCCACAGCAGCTAGAAATGGCAATGGCAAACGCGGCAAAGCATGGTCATCAAGAGCGAGTCACGCCATTCCCAGCGAATATGCTCGATAAACAGCAAACTCTGCCAACGGGCGCGGATGTTTGGTGGATGAGTCAGTTCCTTGATTGTTTCTCGCCAATGGAGATTCTGAGCATATTAAAGCGCGTTCGCTCTCATATGTCAGAAGATGCGACTGTCTATATCCTTGAACTGTTTTGGGATTCACAGAAATACGATGCGGCTTCTTATAGTTTAAACGCGACGTCTCTCTACTTTACCTGCTTGGCCAATGGCAACAGTCGTTTTTACCGCAGTGAAGATTTCTTAGAGATTGTTGAAGAAGCAGGCTTTGAAGTGGTAACGCGTACCGACGATATCGGTCTTGGTCACACGCTTCTAGAATTGAAAGCTGGCGCGCAATAAAAATAACAAACATGGCTTAAATAATGAAAAAACTATCAACTCAAGTGGTGATCATCGGAGCTGGGCCATCAGGGTCTATTGCTGCGTCTTTACTTCATAAAAAAGGCATCGATGTTCGAGTGATTGAAAAGAGCGTATTCCCTCGCTTTTCTATTGGTGAAAGCCTATTACCAGCTTGTATGGAAGTGATTGAACAGGCTGGGATGACTGACGCAGTGATCAACGCTAACTTCCAATACAAAGATGGCGCTGCCTTTCGCAAAAATGGCGTTTATACGGCGTTTAATTTTGAAGACAAGTTCTCTTCTGGCCCTGGAACTACGTTTCAGGTTCAGCGAGGTGCCTTTGATAAGGTTTTGGCAGATACGGCTGAGGCGCAGGGTGTCTGCATTGATTACCAACATGAGTTAATGGGCATTAATTTCACCGACGACAGCACCATTTTAGATGTACAAGTGCTGGGTGGAGAGCGTTATCAGATAGAAGCGCAATACGTTCTGGATGGCAGTGGTTTTGGTCGAGTGCTACCAAAAATGCTTAACTTGGCAGAGCCGTCATCGCTCCCTCCACGCAAAGCTATTTTTACGCACATTAACGATCATATTGCAGAGGTGGATACCGATCTTGAATATGACCGAAATAAAATTCTTATCTCTGTGCATCCAATCAACCCTGATGTTTGGTATTGGTTGATCCCGTTTAGTAACGGTGTCTCTTCGTTTGGTGTCGTAGGAGAGCCTAAGTTCTTTGAGTCCTATCCAGAAGACAAGATTGCTGCAATTAAACAGCTGTCAGCGGAAGAGCCGGGCTTGGCTGAGATACTGGCAAGCGCCGAGTATCCAAACCCTGCGGGTGAAATTGGTGGCTATTCTGCCAATGTAAAACATTTGGCGACGGATAAGTACGCGTTGCTTGGCAATGCCGGCGAGTTCCTTGACCCGGTGTTCTCGTCAGGCGTGACGATTGCGATGAAGTCGGCACAGTTTGCGGTTGAGTGTGTCGAAAAGCAACTTAACGGTGAGAAGGTAGATTGGGAACGCGATTATGCCGCTCCTTTGATGGTTGGTGTAAACACCTTTAGAACGTATGTTGAGGGGTGGTACTCAGGTACTTTGCAGGATGTGATTTTCTATCAAGATCCAAATCCAAAGATTAAGCAGATGGTGTGCTCAATTCTGGCGGGTTACGCATGGGATCAAGCCAACCCTTATGTGAAAGAGTCTAAGCGCCGATTGGCGACACTGGCTGAGATATGCCGAAACTAGGTAATCGATTTTGTATGTAGCAATACTCTAAATTGCCACGATGGATCGTCATAAATTAAAAACAGCCGCAATGTGCGGCTGTTTTTGTATCTGAAAAATATGGGCGGTCAGCTTAATCGGATTTAAGCCTATTTTAAGTCGATGCTGTTCAATCGTCCCATAAATATAAGTAGATCAATTACGTCTTTGTGAGCATCAAGCAGCGCACGTTTGGTTTGGCTATAAGCGGCAAGTCGGCCGTGCTTTCTGATTGAACATACCTTGGTTTTGTACTTGTAGTCACCATTCTCAGAGAAGACGCGCCACTTAGCGATGTAGCACTCGTCGCGGTGTTCAGGATCACTCTGAGTTGGATTTGGTTTGAATACAATTTTGGGTTCTAGACTATGAGGCAGGCGCGTCATCAGGTAGGGCTCTTTGAGGACTTTGGGCCAAAATTTGCCCCATAGCTGTCTGCCCAGTTCATCTCTTAATTTAATGGTTTTCTTCAGTGCTTTGTCTTCACCCATACGAACAAAACCGACCGACCGATGCAACACCGTATCTTCGGGAGTATGAATGTGGATCTTAAAAGCGGTTTTACCTTTCGAGATAAAGCGGTAACCGGTAGCACCAATTAGATTATTCTGACTCATAGTTTGCTAAGTGATGATTATGTTATTAATAAGATTACGCCAAATACTGCAAAACCGAAACTAATACCCATGAAAAAAATAAAGCCTTAACAAAAGTGCTAAGGCTTTATTAGAAACTGTGAGGCGGGCGTGTCGCTAACTACATGATTTTCTGCATCACATCACCAATTTGAATGCTTCCAGCAAGGCTTGGTTGGTCGATCGTCAGTTCTGCTTCGTTTTCATAAACGCGAGAAACGGTCAGTGTGATATCGCTTTGAGATACCTTATTACGTGGCAAGCCGCGTTGGTCGATAAACGAACCTGTGTGCCACAGTTGCAGTTTGTCACCTTGTTGAACACCATGCATTCGACCTAAATCAATGGTCACCGTGTTACCAAATACCGCTGCCACCTCTGGAAGCGTGATCTTACATGACACTTCAGATTCCAAGTCCAACATAATATTGCGGCTAACACGCAGCATCATACTGCCGTAGGTTGATGCCCAGAAACGAGCACTGCGGGTGTCGACTTCACTGGTCTTAGCAAATGGCCACTTTGCCACTTCACGATAGCTACGGTTGTAAACCTGATGTCCTGTTTTACCATCGAAGACTTGCATCTCTAACGCAAACTGGCGATTGATGATGTCGTCTTTCAACAGTTTGGACTCGATGGTCGCGGTTAAATCGGTAATGTCGCCACCAATGATGTATTGTGCGCCAGTGTCTTGGGCGATCATCTTGATCACTTCAGGTCGACGTTTGTCGATGTTGTAATTGGTCGTGCCAACGGAAACAAAGCTGCGAGACTCTTGCGCCAGCTGTCGATCTACGACATGACCAAAATCATCACCGATGTTATAGATTCTGCCCATTACAGCTTGCTGTGGGGAAGTCACATCGATGTTGCCGACCAAAAATGTCTTCTTATATTGGCTCTCATGGCAAGCATTTGCCGAAGGATAGATATCGATCCTTGCGGTGATCATTATATTGCCACTGCGTTTTTTCTCTTTTTCTACCAAGATGTAGCGCACTTCATGATTGGTAAATTGAAACTCTTTCTTGTTTGCGTCGAGGTAGGGCGTGAGGTTGGAGATACTACCAATATCAGCACCTGAGAACTGGATCGCTTTATATACCGCGTCTTCCAGAGCATGGACCCTTGCCGTTTCCTCTGACGATACGATGGCTGCGGTACCGGTAACCTCATACCAAGAGGCATGAGCACTGAAGCTTATGGTTATCAGTGAACTTATTGAAAATAAGTAAGAAATTATTTTTTTCATCTATTCGTTACCAGTTGGGTATAAATATTGCTTAACAAATAACTATAAGCTTGAAGCTGACTTAAGTGCGTTTTTCTTAATCTGAACCATTAATGAAAAGCAAAGACTGTTCCAACATTGTAATCCATTGAAAAGAATAATGGTGAGAACATATTGGAACAGGGAGCACTAAACCTATCTGGAGATAAGAGAATGAAAAAATGGCTCGTAGTAATGAGTGTCATGTTGTTGACCTCATGCGCTTATTCGCCAATCTATAACGGCAAGTCTGAATATTCAGGCAGTCAGTTTATGTTGATGGATAGCCCTCGTCATACCATGGATTTTTTTGTGGAAAGTATGACTGAAGATTTGATCATTTCGAATACAAGTATTTCAGCGAGAACGCCAATAGCAATTACTTCGTTTGTGGACCTGCAGCACATGGACACAACGAACTGGCTAGGCAACTCGGTATCAGAAGGCTTCATTCATCAGTTTCAGCGTCGTGGCTTCAAGGTGGTTGATTTTAAAACTACTGGCTCTATCCAAGTGACTCACCAAGGTGACTTTGCGTTGAGCCGCGATTGGAAAGACTTAGCTCAAGAGCAAGACGTACAGTATGTACTGACAGGCACCATGCTTCGCCAAGAAGGCGGTGTACTAGTAAATGCTCGCGTTGTTGGCATGCAAACTCGAATTGTAGTGGCGACGGCACAAGGCTTCTTACCTGCAGACCGTATTGGCCGTGACCTAGATACTCTCAACAGTATTCGAACTCAAGATGGCGTGATCATTCGTTCCGATCCAACGATCAGTCAGCCTTATACTGTTATTCTTCGCCCTTAGGAGTTCGAGATGAAGAAGTTAATGTTTGTTGTTGCCGCTTTATTGCTTGTTGGCTGTCAGCCATTGCAGAGCATGAGACCTGATGATTTCTTAGTGGCTGTTGGCTATGCGAGTATCAGTGAGCAGAAAGGTCGTAACGATGAAGAAAGACGTATCCGCGCGATGAGAGCCTCTAAGATCGATGCTTATCGTGAGCTTGCTGAACAGGTTTACGGCATGCGAGTAAGCGGTCGAGCAGAACTTGAAGATCAACGGCTTGGTACAGAGCGTACGTCAGGTGCGGTTGATGGTGTTATCCGTGGCGCAGAAGTGGTGCGCAGTTACCCTGTGGGTGATAGCTACGTAACAGAGCTTCAGTTGGATATTCGCAAGATGGATCAGCTACGTAACTACGGTGAAGTTCAGGCAGTACCTGAGAAGAGACAACAAACACTGTTCTAATTTCGGTGTTCGAATTGAATATTCAGTGATATTGGTTGCTACTCGCTTTCCAGATGGCATATCGGCAACCAATAACTAATATGGATGTAAAAGCGGCAAGTATGAAAATACTTGCCGCTTTTTTGTTTATCGATTTTGTCAGGGTGTTCAAAGGCTGATTAGAAATTTTGATAAAGAACAACGACAGAAATAGCCTGAGATACAGACTTAAGTAGGAGTGTTGTTGAAGAGGTAGCTTAACTAGGCTTTTACGTTGGTTCCCAGCGTGGAAATAGTATGCGTTTGACCACCGGCATTGTAGGTCATGCCAATTTTACCGTGGCTTTGCTGCATCATATTGCTGAGTTTTTTGAAGCTAAGGTGTGCTCGATTCAAGGCTTCGCCATTAACAAGGTTCGCTTGCTGGCAATCGTGCACTATCGACTGGATCTTTGTGACTAACTGAGCAAGTTCAGGATTCTCGGTCAGTTCTGAGATATTGGTATGGGTCGCGATTCGCTGATCGGTTGATCTTAATTGTTCAACAAGGACTACTTTTTCTTTGGCGATTCGCTCAATATCGTTTGATTGTCGGCTCGTAATAGCGGTTTTCTCTGAACTTAATAATTCAGATAAGGCTTTGGCATTTTGAAGTTGAAAATTAACTAAATCTGCTAGTGCCGCCATAACGTAAACCTATTCATAACCTCGTATGCTTTAAGACAATCACTTCAATCAAAAGTGAGTGTTGGCTTAAAGACCTTTTAATTCATCTTCGAACTTGATCATGTTGTCTGCCAGTTTTTCTGGATCAACAGTGTATGAACCGTTCGCAATCGCTTCTTTGATCGCTGCTACTTTCACAGAATCAAAGCTTGGCTGTGCTGCCATATCTTGGTGGAGCTGACCAATCGCTTTGCCTTGTTGGCTAAGTGAAACCGCATCTTTGCTTGCTGGTGATTTAGTTGATACATCAGAACGTGATGCCTCAGAACTAGAATCAGAGCGTACTGCTGATCGGTTAGTGGTCGTTAGGGTTTGCCCTGAACGAATATTATCAATGCCTGCCATAGTTAAGCCTTTTTCTTCAAAAATGGGAACCTGTACAGTCAATATCGACCAAGGGTTCGAATACTTTAGCAATTTTTAGCTCAATAGTCGAAAAGCGACAAAACACCGCCGCCGTCACATTTGGCGTTAGAGTAGAGAGTGAAATCGCTAACGATACCGTCAATTTAGAAGTAAAGAGTTAAAAGTAAACTGTGACTTCAGACATGCTGGTAACAATTCCTTCAATTATACGCTGTGATTTGTCATTTTTCACTCTTACTTGATCACCCATAGAGCCATCGGTAAGCGCAGTCCCTTTGGTGGTAATGGTCATGCCACCTTTTACTGCCTGTATGATAACCTTCTCGTTTCGGCAGACGACACAGATATCACCTCTTTCTACAACATCGCCCGGTCTTAGGTTCTTTTTTACCTTAGCGCCGATGACTTGTTGTGGGGTTGTGAAACCTTGGCGACGAAACTTGTTAAGAGAAATCATAGCGGTGGTGACATCGTATTGACCGACGATTTCGCCTCTCGCGAGTGAACGAGTGGTGGTGACAAGGGGCACCGACATCGAAAGATGCACGGGTACATAAACGCGCCACTCATCAGGAACACATTGCACTAAAACCGTAATACTGCTGCGGGTATTGGTGGTGGTTGAGGCGCTGGTCTCTAAAGGCACTGGGCAGTCTGTCGCTTTGATTCTTGAGTCAACATTTGCTGAATTAACAAAGAGTTCGCCACCTTGTGGCTGCTCAACTGTATCAAGGATATGTTGCTCCGCTGCAGACTGAATCATCTCAATTTGTTCTGGGGTCGCAGCTTGTACAAAAAAACTAAACAATATTGATAAAATGCCGATAAACTTAGCGACAGTTTTAAAAGTAGCTCTACACATTGCTATGGAAAGAGGTGGCAAATTTGTTTTATAATACGTCATTCCGTTTCTCTGGTGGTTCGTAGCCTGCAGTAGACTAACACTTTTTATACAAAAAAGTTTGATATGGAGATGAGCTCATGACGGGTATTCTTGATTCGGTGAATCAGCGTACGCAACTCGTCGGTCAAAACCGATTAGAATTACTAACCTTTCGCCTAATGGGGCGTCAGCGTTACGGCATTAATGTCTTTAAAGTAAAAGAAGTGCTGCAATGCCCTAAGCTGACAAAGATGCCAAACTTGAACCCACTGGTTAAAGGTGTAGCACACATTCGTGGCCAAACGATCTCTGTGATCGACTTGAGCTTAGCGATTGGTGGCCGTCCTACAACGGATATTGAAAAGTGTTTTGTGGTTATCTCTGAGTTTAACCGAACCATTCAAGGTTTCTTGGTAAGTTCAGTTGAGCGCATTATTAACATGCACTGGGAATCGATTCTTCCGCCGCCAGATGGCGCAGGTAGAGCTAACTACCTGACAGCGGTAACCAACATTGATAATGAATTGGTAGAAATTCTTGATGTTGAGAAGATTCTTGCAGAAATTTCTCCTGTTGATGAAACAATGGACAGCAAGATTGCTGAAGATATTGCGAAAGTAGAACAAGAGAAAGAACTGGTTCGCCGCATCTTGATTGCTGATGACTCGACCGTTGCTCGTAAGCAGGTTCAACGTGCTATTGAGTCGATTGGTTTTGAAGTTATCTCGGTGAAGGATGGTAAAGAAGCCTACGAGAAGCTGATACAGATGTCATCAGAAGGCAGTATTTACGATCAGATTTCATTGGTGATTTCTGATATCGAAATGCCAGAAATGGATGGATACACGCTGACTGCTGAGATTCGTCGTCACGCCGAACTTAAAGATTTATACGTAATTTTACACTCATCGTTGAGTGGTGTATTTAACCAAGCCATGGTTGAGCGTGTTGGAGCTAACTCCTTCATCGCTAAATTCAACCCAGATGAGCTTGGTGCAGCTGTAAAAGCTGCGTTAACTAACTAAAAGAGACATTAATGACTGCTATAACAATAAGTGATCAAGAGTATCGCGATTTCAGCCGTTTCTTAGAATCTCAATGTGGCATTGTATTAGGTGACAGCAAGCAGTATTTAGTGCGCAGTCGTCTAAGCCCATTAGTAACGAAGTTTAAGTTAGCTTCTTTGTCTGATTTGTTGAGAGATGTAGTAACAGGTCGAAACCGTGAGCTGCGTGTGGCTGCTGTCGATGCCATGACGACGAACGAGACACTTTGGTTCCGTGATACTTACCCGTTTGCTGTGCTTGCGGATAAGCTTCTACCGGAAATAGCGGCAAATAAACGTCCTATTAAGATTTGGTCTGCGGCAAGCTCTTCAGGCCAAGAAGCATACTCAATGGCAATGACGATTCTTGAAACTCAAGCTCGTAAGCCAGGTATGCTGCCAAATGTATCGATTACCGCAACTGACATCTCAGCAAGTATGTTGGATATGTGCCGCACTGGCGCTTACGACAACCTTGCATTGGGACGTGGACTTTCTCCAGAGCGCCGTCGTACTTTCTTTGAAGATGCGGGCGATGGCCGTATGAAAGTGAAAGATAACGTCAAGCGCATGGTGAACTTCCGCCCTCAGAACCTGATGGACAGCTATGCATTGTTAGGCAAGTTCGACATTATTTTCTGTCGTAACGTGCTGATTTACTTCTCGCCTGATATGAAGTCAAAGGTACTTAACCAGATGGCAAATAGCCTGAACCCTGGTGGGTACTTACTATTGGGCGCGTCTGAATCGTTAACAGGCTTAACCGATCGTTTTGAAATGGTTCGCTGTAATCCAGGCATCATCTACAAATTAAAGTAACGAGCGGCACCGATATTAGGTGTAAGGTTACCGTCTAAATTTAAAACCCAGCCAAGTGCTGGGTTTTCTTTTTCCTGCTTAAGCTATATCTTTAAGTCAGAGTGACATTCCAATTTACTCTATTTTTTGGCTTGTTTATTGCAAGTTTACCCACGAGTAACCTGTAAAAGCATTGATAGACCGCCTTGTTTCAAAAGTTGGTATATATATTGCTTTGGTTATTTCATAACAGTCAGTTCTTGAGTTGAGGTTTACATGGCTATTTCTTTTGACAATGCTTTGGGCATTCACCAGCACACAGTTGGTGTACGTGAGCGTAACGCTGAGGTGCTTTCCACCAATATCGCGCAAGCAAACACGCCTGGGTATAAAGCAAAGGGATTAGACTTTAAGAAATCACTGCAAGCGGCAAGTTCTGGGGCAAGCATTGGTCTTAGCCGTACAGATGGTCGGCACATTTCTGCCTCAACAACGGTGAACGGGGAAACGAAGTATCGCATTCCTACCCAACCTGATACAGGAGATGGCAACACGGTTGATTTGGATTTGGAAAGAAACCTTTTCATGCAAAACCAAATTAGGCATCAAGCCTCTCTCGACTTCTTAGGAAGTAAGTTCAAGAATTTAACTAAAGCGATTAAAGGGGAATAATTAGATGAGTTTATTCAATGTATTCAATGTGACTGGTTCTGCGATGAGTGCCGAATCTGTTCGTCTAAATACGACCTCGAGCAACCTTGCAAACGCGGACAGTGTAAGTAGTTCTGCTGAAGAAACTTACAAGGCTCGCCACGCAGTGTTCGGCGCTGAGTTAAATAAAGCACGCAACAGTGGTCACACTGTGCCTGTGAAAGTATTAGGTATTGTGGAAAGCGATAAGCCGTTGAGCGCGGAGTACAACCCAGATCACCCATTAGCGAATAACGAAGGCTATATCTACAAGCCTAACGTGAACGTCATGGAAGAAATGGCAAACATGATTTCGGCATCACGCGCGTACCAAACAAACGTGCAGGTTGCTGACTCGAGTAAACAAATGCTGCTGCGTACGCTGCAGATGGGTCAATAAGGATAAGGAGGTAGCACATGGCTGGAATCAACAACAATGTTGGTCAAAGCGGCTTGTCCTATGTTGACCAGCTGAAGAGTCTTCAAGATGGCGCTAAAAAGCCCGACGAAACAACAGGTAAGCAGGATCTTAAACAAGAAGACTTCTTATCTTTGTTGACTAAGCAACTAGCACAACAAGACCCTTTCAAGCCGGTTAGTAATGACCAGATGATTGCGCAAATGGCTTCATTTGCGACCGTAGATGGCATTGGCAAAATGAATACACAGTTTGAAAGCTTGAATTCATCAATGACCTCTAACCAAGCTCTTCAGGCCTCCTCTTTAGTTGGGCGTGATGTATTGGTTCCTGGTGCGGCAGGTGTAAAACCCGGTGATGGCGGTATGGCGGCAATGGTTAAGCTTCCTCAGGCAATGGACAATGTAATGGTCCGTGTTGAGAACGAAGTTGGCCAATTGGTTCGCACATTTGATATCGGCTCTAAACCATCTGGTGATACACGTGTTGAATGGGACGGAAAAGACGAAGACGGTAACCCATTGCCGGCCGGTAAATACAACGTGAAAGCGTCGGGTTTGCTGGATGGCGAGAACACAGAGTTCCAAGTTTCCAGTTATGCGAACGTGAACAGTGTGCTTCTTGGTAAGGGCGATGGCAACGTACTACTCAATCTGGCTGGTTTCACATCGCCAGTACGACTTGCTGAAGTACTAGAAGTTGGTAAAGCGTAGCTCTTTATTGAGTGACTATGCTAGCTAGATAGATTAGGAGAATAATGGAATGTCATATGTAGCTTTAAGCGGCCTATCCGCTGCACAATTAGACCTTAATACAACCAGTAACAACATTGCGAACGCAAACACATTTGGCTTTAAAGAGTCTCGTGCCGAGTTCGGTGATGTTTATTCAAGCTCGTTGTTCACTAACGCAAAAACGACGGCAGGTGGCGGTGCGCAAGCTAGCCAAGTGGCGCAACAGTTCCACGAAGGTTCAAGTATTTATACGAACAACCCAATGGACTTACGTGTAAGTGGTACAGGTTTCTTTGCAGTATCGAAAGACCGCATGGTGCCAGAGATTAACGAATTAACGCGTAATGGTGCATTTCACCTAAACAAAGACAACTACATGGTTACCGCTAACGATGAGTTTCTTTTAGGTTACGATGTTGATCCAAACTCGGGTGAAGTTCTTTCTTACGCGCCAAAGCCTCTCGACATTCCTGCTGAGTTTGGTAAGCCAAAACAGACAGAAAACATTGAAGTAGGGGTTAACCTTCCTGCAAACGGTGATCTTAAAGACCCGGCTGCATTTAACTTCAAAGATGCTGATACTTATAACCGTGCAACGTCTTCGACCGTATACGATTCTATGGGTCAGTCTTACAAGTTAACGACTTACTACCTCAAAGATCAGACTCAACCAAACACTTGGCAAACGTACTACACCATGTCAGATGAGAACGGTGAAAAGCCGGTCAACATTACTGGTGGTGATGCGACGAATGCACAAGGTCATGTTGGTCACACAATGAAGTTCAACAATGACGGTACGTTAGCAAGCCTAAACAATGGTCAGCCGATTAACTCGGAACCACTGGGTGCTGGCGCGAACCCAATTGACTTGAACGGTGCTGATCCAACTCAAGTGCTTAAGTTTGGTCTAGATTCGTCAACTCAGTTTGCCGCCCCGTTTGAATTGACTAAGTTTGATGAAGATGGCGCGACAACAGGTTTCTTAACAAAAATCGATTTCGATGAGTACGGCAGTGTTCTAGGTACTTACTCAAATGGTGAAAACGTGATGCTTGGCCGTGTAGGCTTGGTTCGTGTACCAAATGAGCAAGGTCTGGATAAGAAAGGCGGTACTCAATGGGATTCTACCAACGACTCTGGTGACAAGATCTGGGGTGAATCGAACAAAGGTTCATTTGGTAGCATCAACAACGGCTCGCTAGAGCAGTCGAACATCGATATGACTCAAGAACTGGTTGATTTGATTTCTGCTCAACGTAACTTCCAAGCGAACTCGCGTTCTCTAGAAGTACACAACCAGCTACAACAGAATATTCTTCAGATTCGTTAATCGTTTCGAGCGTTTGAATCATCTGCGAATACCCAATTCAATGTTATTGAATTGGGTATTGTTGTTTGTCTTCTTATTTGCCGCCCCTATTGCCGCCCGGTAATGCCTCTGGCAACAATTATTCCTCAATGATCCTTTGACGATCACCCATCTTCGTTCGTTTTCTATTTAAATTATTGATAAATAACAGTTAAAAATATTGGCACAGTGTTTGCTTTATTAGCCCCAGAAGATGATTTTTGGAGCAAAATTATGGATCGCGCACTGTTTCTTGCCATGAGTGGCGCTAAGCAAAATATGCAAGCTTTGCAGCTACGTGCAAACAACCTTGCCAACGTAAGTACAACGGGTTTCCGTGCTGATTTAGCACAGGCACGTTCAATGCAAGCGTATGGCGAAGGCATGCCTACTCGTGTTTTCAGCATGACAGAGCGTCCGGGTCATAATTTCGCTCAGGGTAGTGTGGTTACTACTGGCCGAGATCTAGACGTTACCATTCAAGGTGATGGTTGGATTTCAGTGATGGACAATACTGGCCGTGAAGGTTTAACACGTAACGGTAACCTAAGGGTTGACCAAAACGGTTTACTAACCAACGCAAGCGGTCACTTAGTGCTTGGTGAAAACGATGCACCAATCACGCTGCCAATCCCAATCAGCAAAGTAGAAATTGGTACAGACGGTACGATTTCGGTGATTCCTCAAGGCGCTCCAGCTGAAGAATTGGCCGTGGTTGATCGTATTAAGCTTGTACGTCCAGACAACCAAAGTTTGTTTAAAGACACGAATGGTCTATTCCGTTCGAAAAACCCAGATCAGGCATACGAAGCAGATGCAGCGGTAACGTTGCTAAAAGGTGCTATCGAAGGCAGTAACGTAAATGCCGTAGGTGAAATGACCAGCCTAATTGACTTACAACGTCAGTTTGAAATGCAGGTCAAAATGATGAGCACAGCAGAGGAAATGGACAAGTCGTCTGATTCACTGCTTCGTATGAGCTAATAGAATTTAAAGGACATTGCTATGCATCCAGCATTATGGGTAAGTAAAACGGGTTTAGACGCCCAACAAACCAATATCTCAACGATTTCGAACAACCTTGCCAACGCCTCAACCATTGGTTTTAAAAAGAGCCGCGCGGTATTTGAAGATCTGTTCTACCAGAATATTAATCAACCGGGTGGTCAATCGTCTCAGAATACTGAGCTGCCAAGTGGTTTGATGCTGGGTGCCGGTTCTAAGGTCGTCGCGACTCAAAAAGTGCACACTCACGGTAACGCACAAACGACATCTAACAGCCTAGACATGATGATTGAAGGCGACGGTTTCTTCCAAGTTGAAATGCCAGACGGTGAAACAGGTTACAGCCGCAATGGTCAGTTCACACTGAACGGTGAAGGCGCGATCGTAACGTCGGGCCAAGGTTATCCTCTACAACCAGAAATTGTGATTCCTGAAGACGCGATCTCGGTAACGGTTGGTAACGACGGTGAAGTATCGGTTCGTCTACGTGGCGAGCAAAACAACGTCGTGGTTGGTCAAATTACCATTACTGACTTTGTAAACCCAGGTGGTCTAGAGCCAGTAGGTCAAAACCTTTACTTGCCAACTGGCGCGAGTGGCGACCCACAAGAGGGTGTACCGGGTTTTGATGGCCTGGGTAACATCCGCCAATCGATGCTAGAAACATCGAACGTAAACGTAACCGAAGAGCTGGTAAACATGATTGAAGCTCAGCGTGTATACGAAATGAATTCGAAAGTTATCTCGTCAGTAGACAAGATGATGAGCTTTGTTAACCAACAGCTGTAATTGGTTTATTCGCCGTTTACTTTTTTAATTAATCTATCTGTTTTTGCTAATTGACCCATTTACCACTGCCTGCTGAGAGTATATCGCCATGAAACGTATTTTTTGTTTAGCCCTGTTAGCTTCGATGACTGGTTGTACAGTACTGGATCCAATTGAGACGCCAGCACAAGAGAACGCGACCACAGTGGTTGATGCGGTTGAAGGCGATAAGTCGGCAGAAGAAAGTTCAGGAATCATCGACACGCTTCGTGGGCGAACCGATCCAATTGCTGGTGACCCTGCATGGGCGCCAATCAACCCCAAGCAGAAGCCAGAGCATTATGCAGCGGCAACGGGCTCACTGTTTAATGTGAACCACATTGGCAGCATGTATGACGACTCAAAGCCTCGTGGTATTGGTGACATCATCACTGTAGCGCTAGATGAGAGTACTCGAGCGACCAAAAAAGCCAACGCAGACATGTCTAAGTCGAATGATGCATCGATGGAGCCGCTGGCTGTTGGTGGTCAAGAGCTGACGATCGATAAGTACAACTTCTCTTACGATCTGAGCAACACCAATACCTTCGCTGGTGATGCATCAGCCAACCAAAGTAACAGCATCAGCGGCTATATCACCGTAGAAGTGATCGAAGTATTAGCCAATGGCAACCTAGTGGTTCGTGGTGAGAAGTGGATGACACTGAACACCGGCGATGAGTACATCCGTCTAAGCGGTACCATCCGTCCAGACGATATTGATTTCGAAAATACCATTGCTTCAAACCGTGTTTCTAACGCACGAATTCAGTACTCAGGGACTGGCGTACAGAAAGATATGCAAGAGCCTGGATTCTTGGCACGATTCTTTAATGTATCTCTGTAGAGCTTGATAGGACGACGATATACTGACAGCCTCTATCACTCAGCCACATTTAGCTAAGCTATTATAAATTAAAGCAATACAGACAGGTTACTCAATGAAAAAACTGACACTCGTACTATTCGGCATGCTATTTCTTGCCACCAGTGCCCATGCTGCGCGAATCAAAGACGTGGCAAAAGTGGCGGGTGTTCGTAGTAACCAACTTGTCGGTTATGGTTTGGTCACGGGCTTGCCGGGTACTGGTGAGACAACTCCCTTTACCGATCAAACATTTAACGCAATGCTGCAAAATTTTGGCATCCAATTGCCGCCCGGCACTAAGCCAAAAACCAAAAACGTCGCGGCTGTTATTGTGACTGCTGAACTGCCAGCATTCTCTAAGCAAGGCCAAGAAGTTGACGTAACCGTTTCTTCTATCGGTTCAGCAAAAAGCCTTCGTGGTGGTACCTTGCTACAGACCTTCTTGAAAGGTCTAGACGGTCAAGTGTATGCGGTCGCGCAGGGTAACTTGGTGGTAAGTGGCTTTAGTGCACAAGGTAACGACGGTTCTAAGATTGTCGGTAACAACCCTAACGTTGGTATCATCTCTAGCGGTGCGACGGTTGAACAAGAGATCCCAACGCCATTCGGTCGTGGTGACTACATCACCTTCAACCTAATCCAATCAGATTTCACAACGGCTCAGCGTATGGCTGATGCGGTTAATAATTTCCTAGGCCCACAAATGGCTTCAGCGGTAGACGCAACTTCAGTAAAAGTTCGTGCACCGCGTGAAATCAGCCAGCGTGTAGCATTCTTGTCGGCTATCGAAAACATCGAGTTCGACCCTGCTGAAGGCTCTGCAAAAATCATCGTCAACTCTCGTACAGGTACGATTGTGGTTGGTAAGCACGTTCGCCTAAAAGCGGCGGCGGTCACCCACGGTGGTATGACGGTTGCAATTAAAGAAAATCTAAACGTAAGCCAACCGAATGCATTCTCTGGTGGCCAAACGGTAGTGGTCCCTGATTCTGATATCGAAATCACGGAAGGCGATGGTAAGATGTTCAAATTTGAACCTGGCCTAACGCTGGACGATTTGGTACGCGCAGTCAATGAAGTGGGCGCTGCACCTTCTGATTTAATGGCAATCCTTCAAGCACTGAAACAAGCGGGTGCAATTGAAGGCCAATTGATCATTATCTAAGAAGGGGTAAAGCATGATTAAAAATAACAATGACATCGGCTTTATTCACGACATCGGTAGTTTAGACCGTCTTCGTCAACAAGCGGTAAACGGTGAAGAAGGTAGCGAGAAAGAAGCATTAACCGCGGCGGCAAAACAGTTTGAATCGATTTTCACCTCGATGTTGTTTAAGTCAATGCGCGACGCTAACTCGAGCTTTAAGTCGGATATGTTGAACAGCCAGAACGAGCAGTTCTATCGTCAGATGCAAGATGACCAAATGGCGAGTGAGTTAAGCGCTTCAGGTTCATTAGGTCTTGCAGATATGATCGTGGCTCAACTAAGCGCTGGCCAAGCAAGCGATACGTCTGAAGAGAAGGTTCGCAGTGAAGGCTTTGATGCTTCATTGCAAAGACCGCAATATTCAGGCCGTTCGGAAGAGCGAGCGTCAGACGTTCAACCTGCGCAAGCAGCAAAACAGCCAGTATCCTTTGACTCTCCAGAATCGTTTGTGACCTCAATGAAGCCTTACGCGGAAAAAGCGGCAAGTGCGCTTGGTGTGGACTCGTCTCTTCTATTGGCACAAGCTGCCCTTGAAACGGGTTGGGGTTCTAAAATGGTTAAGAACTCTTTGGGCAACAGCAATAACTTATTTAACATCAAAGCAGATAGAAGTTGGAAGGGCGATAAGGTCGCGACTCAAACTCTTGAGTTCCATGGCAAAACCGCCGTTAAAGAGTCAGCTTCCTTCCGTTCTTACTCTAATTTCGAAGATAGCTTTAATGATTACGTGAAGTTCTTGAACGAAAATCCAAGATACGAAACGGCGCTACAGCATCAAGGCAATTCAGAGAATTTCATCAAAGGTATTCATCAGGCTGGTTACGCAACTGACCCTAACTATGCAGACAAGGTTTTACGAGTTAAAGCCAAGATTGATGAGATGAACTAGCGTCATAAATCAACATAGAGAGCTTGCTACTGGCAGGCTCTTTTCTTCTCCGCCCCTTCAGTTCTTACGCGTAATCCATAGTTATCTCCTTACACTTCAATAAATTATCGTCTTTTAATTTCCTATTGTTTTTGTTGGCACATATATTGCTTTTATCTTAGTAATATACGGTTGTAGTTAATCAGTTCATTCTGGTTTTGTTAAGTTTTTTGGGGGCATTATGGCGTCGGATCTTCTGAATGTAGGGGCACAAAGTGTTCTTACGGCTCAGAGACAGCTCAACACCACAGGTCATAACATTTCTAACGCTAACACAGAGGGCTATAGCCGCCAGTCTGTGATTCAAGGTGTGAATGACCCGCGCCAGTACGGTGGGCAATCCTACGGTATGGGTGTACATGTGGAAAATGTTCGCCGCTCTTGGGATCAGTTTGCCGTCAAAGAACTTAACTTATCGACAACCAATGCCGCCAACAAAGGCGATACCGAAGCCAACCTCGATATGTTGTCGAGCATGTTGTCGTCGGTCGCTTCAAAGAAGATTCCAGAAAACCTCAACGAATGGTTTGATTCCGTTAAGACTCTCGCCGATACCCCAAATGATGTGGGTGCGCGTAAGGTCGTGTTAGAGAAAGCAGGGCTTGTAACTAAAACCTTGAATGAATTTCATGAAACAGTTCGTCAACAGTCTGATTCTACGAATAAAAAATTAGATATGGGTATCGAGCGAGTTAACCAACTTGCGTACGAGATCCGTGATGTTCAGCGTTTAATGATGCGAACTCCCGGGCCTCATAATGACCTACGAGATCAGCATGAAAAGTTGATTAATGAGCTTTCTGGTTACACCAAAGTTACGGTGACACCACGCTCAAATGCCGAAGGGTTTAATGTCCATATTGGTAATGGCCATACCTTGGTCTCTGGTAGTGAAGCGAGTCAGCTGAAGATGGTTGATGGCTTACCCGATGCACATCAGCGCCGCCTAGCGATTGTTGAAGGTAAGTCTTTAAAACCGATCACCAGCAGTGATATCGACGGAAAAATCGGCGCCATGCTAGACATGCGTGACGAACATATCCCAGCAATCATGGATGAGCTTGGTCGTTTGGCGACCGCGTTTTCATATGAGGTCAATAGTCTTCAAGAACAAGGTTTGGATCTTAACGGCAACGTAGGTAAGGACTTGTTTACCGACGTGAACTCAGAGCTGGTGGCAAAATCTCGTGTCACGGCTAGCGGGCAATCGAAAGCCGATGTTGCGGTATACATTGATGATACTTCTGCCTTAAAAGGCGGTGAGTATGGACTGAAATACGATGGCAGTGATTATGTCGTGACTAAGCCGAACGGTGAGACCGTTAAGATGGCGACCGACTCTAGCGGTAGTGCTTTTTATCTTGATGGCATGCGAGTGGAAGTACGTAACCCTCCTGAACTAGGAGAGAAACTGTTACTGCGTCCAACGCGTAATTTTGCTGCGCAGATTCATATGGAAACCAAAGACCCGAAAGACATTGCTGCGCAAAGTTATGAGGCATCGACCACGTTTGCCAAGGGTACTGCTGGTTTCAAAATTCTAGAAGCAGGTCAACTGCGTGAGTTTGAAGTGATTGTCTCACCAAAAGGTGAGCAGTTTGCTGTGACGGATCCGAAGGGTAACATTTTAATGCAGCCTCAACCGTATCCGCCACAAGGGCCAGTGACCATCAACGGTACAACGTTTGAGCTCACACCCGGTGCGGTGGCAAATGATAAGTTTACGGCAAACCTTGTCCCATCAGAAGGTGACAACGGTAACCTGCGTAAGCTACAAGATCTTCAAACAGGAAAGCTGTTGAATGATGGTGAGTCTACGATTTTAGACCTTTACCACAACTTGAATACTAATACGGGCTTGAAGTCTTCAACGGCAAATCGCCTGAGTGATATTGCGACATTAGAAAAACAGTCGGCTCAAGAACGTATTGCTTCTATCTCGGGAGTAAACCTCGATGAAGAAGCGGCAAACATGATGAAATTTCAGCAAGCGTATATGGCTTCTTCACGTATCATGCAAGCAGCCAACGATACGTTTAACACTATTTTGGCTCTGAGATAGGAAGGTATAAATGTTGAATCGTATCTCTAGCTTCCATAATTATCAGTCAGTACAAAACGACTTGCGCCGTCAAGAGAACAAGGTGCATCACAACCAAGCACAACTTGCTTCGGGTAAGAAGTTACAGTCGCCAAGTGATGACCCATTAGCGACGCACTATTTACAGAACATTGGTCAGCAGTCAGAACAGCTTAAACAGTATGTCGATGCGATTACTCTAGTCAGAAACCGTCTTGAGCATCATGAAGTATTGGTTTCTAACACTGAAGGCTTTGCTGATGAAGCAAAACGAACCGTGATGGAAATGATCAACGGTGCGCTTTCTCCGGAAGACCGTTTAGCTAAGAAGCGTGAAATTCAAGAACTGGCGAATAACTTCCTGCATTTAGCCAACTCTCAAGATGAGTCGGGTAACTACACGTTTGCAGGCACTAAGCCGAAAAATCAGCCTTTCTTTCGAGATAACGAAGGGAATGTGACATATCAAGGTGATGACTACCAACGCAAGATGCGTGTGGCAAGCAGCTTTGAAATGGCAATGAATGATCCGGGCAGCAAGATGTTTATGGAAATAGACAACCCGTTCGGTGACTACGAACCTCAGTACGAGCTTGAACCTGCGTCTGAGTTATTGCTCGGGCGTGCGACCAACAGCGATGAAGATGGGTCTACTTATAAAGTGACGTTTGTCGACATGCAGACGGGCAATTTCGCTTATCAGCTTGAAAAAGACGGCGCAGTGGTTGCGGCAGAAGATTTTGATCCTTCGACAGGCATTGTTTATGAAGGGCTGAATATTCAAATCAAAGGCCAAATCACTAAAGGTGATTCGATCACCTTAGAACCACGAGAGACTTTCTCTATCTTTGATACGTTCAAAGAGGCTGCTGAGCAGGCTGAAAACCCGGTATCGGATGCATCAGCAACAGCGAAACTGCACCAAGTAACTGAAGAGTTCCACGCTGCGTTTATCCATTTGACCAAGGCAAGAACCGATGTTGGTGCACGCTTGAGTACTTTGGATATTCAAGAGCAACAACATGAAGATTTCAAGTTATCTTTAGCAAAAGCAAAAAGCAACTTTGAAGACTTGGATTACTCGAAAGCGATCATTGAGTTCAATGAAAACTCTCGAGCACTACAAGCTTCTCAACAAGCGTTTGGCAAAACCAAAGACCTGACCTTGTTTAACTATATTTAATGATCAATCGGTATTTAATGGTGGCTTGTCGATCACCATGGCGTTGATTCCTTGCCGTATGTGCTATGCCATACGTGCGAATGACGCCACAGTTTGCCGCTTTTTTGTACGAAGCATGATGTTTCTAGAATAGCGGCAAAAAACGGCAATAAGGAAGGTGAATGTTTTTCATCTTCTAATAGTAGAAAATCATAATTGCGCAGTGTTGTTTGTAAGCTTCTGATTTTTAGATAATTAAAAAATTATTTATATGATATTAAACTTGGCATACAACTTGTATCTGTGTTGGTTATAAATGATTAATACAGATCTTAAACCTTGTATAGGGTTTATCGAGTAATACACGGTCAGTGCTTATCCATATGAGAGTAAAGCTGGCCGCTTCGCAGAAACTTTGCGAACTCATAAGGAGAGCAAAATGGCTATCAATGTAAGCACTAACGTATCTGCTATGACAGCACAGCGTTACCTGAATAAAGCATCTAATGACTTAGCGACTTCTATGGAGCGTTTGTCATCTGGTCACAAGATCAACAGCGCGAAAGATGATGCGGCAGGTCTGCAAATCTCGAACCGTCTAACCGCTCAGTCTCGTGGTCTTGATGTGGCAATGCGTAATGCCAACGACGGTATTTCGATTGCTCAAACAGCAGAAGGCGCGATGAACGAATCGACTAACGTACTACAACGTATGCGTGATCTAGCGATTCAATCATCAAACGGCACTAACTCGCCGGCAGAGCGTACTGCACTGAACGAAGAGTCAATGGCACTTCAAGATGAGCTTAACCGTATTGCGGAAACCACATCGTTTGGTGGTCGTCGTCTACTGAACGGTTCATTCGGTGAAGCTTCATTCCAGATCGGTTCTAACTCTGGTGAAGCAATGATCATGGCTCTGACAAGTATCCGTGCAGATGACTACCGTATGGGTGGTACTACGTTCGATTCAGAAAACGCGAAAGATAAGAACTGGGAAGTGCCGCCAACAGCGAGCGATCTTAAGTTCGAATTCAAAACCAAAGCGGGTGAAGACATCGTTTTAGATATCAATACCAAAGCGGGCGATGATATCGAAGAGCTTGCGACTTACATTAATGGTCAGTCTGATCTTGTGAACGCATCGGTTACTGATGATGGTCGCATTCAACTGTTCGTTGCTGAACCTGACCTTGACGGCCCAATGTCTATCTCTGGTGGTCTAGCGTCTGAGCTAGGTATTAAGAGTGAAGGCCGCGCAACCTCGGTTCAAGATGTTAGCTTAACCAGCGTTGCGGGTTCACAGAACGCGATCAGCGTGATCGATTCTGCAATGAAGTACGTGGATTCACAGCGTGCTGATTTGGGTGCAAAACAGAACCGTCTAAGCCACAGTATTAATAACTTGGCAAACGTACAAGAGAACGTAGACGCTTCAAACAGCCGAATCAAAGATACGGACTTTGCGAAAGAGACGACGCAAATGACCAAATCACAAATTCTGCAACAAGCAGGTACTTCAATACTTGCTCAAGCAAAACAGTTGCCTAACTCTGCAATGTCATTATTGCAATAGTTATTGGTTGAACTTGCTGCTCGTGTTCAGACGTGAGCCATGCAGCAAGGGAAACTGGCAAGCATACTTACTATTGAATGTTTAGCTCTCTCATCTCTCACCTGCTATCCATTTTTGCAGTAAGAATGCAACGGCAAGTCGGAAATGTGTTCATTTCTCGATGATCTCCACACAGGCTCTGACGCGCCAACTAGCCCCGGTTCTCTCAAAGGAAAAGGGGCTTTTTCCTTTCTGTATTTCTTGTTTTTGCTATTTATTTTCCTGTGAACTTTCTCGCACTACCTTTTTCAAATCTCTATTTGACTGTTCTTCTTCACGATAAATAATCTCATCTATTACACAAGATCTGCCTAACTCGGAGATCTTTGGCGATTGATCATTTCTCCACCTTGAGTAACTTAGACTGAAATTCGTACATTTCTCAAACAGATTAAGATCTTTTCTCAATTGAAAGCTATCGCTGTATTAGAAAGTGATGAAAATTAAGTTGTTGATAAATATTAAATTAATAATTTTTTTGTGGTTTTTTGAAAGTTTTTCTAAAGCTTCTGATTTTCGCGCCGTTATTAAAAGTAACTTTGAGAGAACTACTTGGTTTTCCGAGACGTCGGAAACCGCTATACCGGAAAATCAATTGGAGAAATCACCATGGCAGTGAATGTAAATACAAACGTTTCAGCGATGACAGCGCAACGTTACCTAAACAACGCAAACAGCGCACAACAAACATCAATGGAGCGTCTAGCTTCTGGCTCAAAAATCAACAGCGCAAAAGATGACGCTGCGGGTCTACAAATCTCGAACCGTTTGAACGTTCAAAGTCGTGGTCTTGATGTTGCTGTACGTAACGCGAACGACGGTATCTCAATTGCACAAACAGCTGAAGGTGCAATGAATGAGACGACTAACATCCTGCAACGTATGCGTGATTTGTCTCTACAGTCTTCAAACGGCTCAAACTCAAAATCTGAGCGTGTAGCGATTCAAGAAGAAGTAACAGCGCTGAACGACGAACTGAACCGTATCGCGGAAACGACGTCTTTTGGTGGCAACAAGTTGCTTAACGGTACTCACGGTACTAAATCATTCCAAATCGGTGCAGACAACGGTGAAGCGGTAATGCTTCAACTGAAAGACATGCGCTCTGATAACGCTCAGATGGGTGGTAAGAGCTACCAAACTGAGAACGCGAAAGATAAAGATTGGAACGTTCAAGCAGGCTCTAACGACCTAAAAATGTCGTTCACTGATAACTTCGGTCAAGCACAAGAAATCGACATCAGCGCAAAAGCGGGTGACGACATTGAAGAGCTAGCAACGTACATCAACGGTCAACAAGATTCTGTTAAAGCATCTGTAACTGAAGACGGCAAGCTACAAATGTTCACTGGCAACAACAAAGTGAGCGGCGATGTGTCTTTCTCTGGTGGTCTTGCTGGTGAGTTAGGTATTCAAGCAGGTAAAGACGTAACGGTTGACACTATCGATGTAACATCAGTTGGCGGCGCACAAGAGTCTGTAGCTATTATCGATGCGGCACTTAAGTATGTAGATAGCCACCGTGCTGAGCTAGGTGCTTTCCAAAACCGTTTCGACCACGCTATCAGCAACTTAGACAACATTAACGAGAACGTTAACGCATCTAAGAGCCGTATTAAAGATACCGATTTCGCGAAAGAAACGACTCAGATGACTAAGTCTCAGATCCTTTCTCAAGCTTCAAGCTCGATTCTTGCTCAAGCGAAGCAAGCGCCGAACTCGGCACTTAGCCTACTAGGTTAATCGATTAAAAAGCCACGTTGACCAATAGTGTTGACGCAAGGCTTCCACAAATTAGCTCGTGGTGAGAGATGAGCGCTAAACAGACCCAGCTTCGGCTGGGTTTTTTATTGCCTGCAATTTGGCGAAGGTGTATTTGAAAAAGTGCAATGTTGGTAAGCAGGAGCAAAAGCGAGATTCCCTATCGCGTTCGTTCCTCACTGTAGGGAGTGACGGGAATTGGGAAATGATGGTTTCCTCGCTTACTACATCGAAGCAGTCTTTCGTCACCCCAGAATCGAGTAGAACGAGATATCAGGGATCTCTTCTGACTTTATATTCAACACTACGCTCATTAACTTAAATAATGGGGCAACTTTAGCGAATGTCGCCCTATTAATTGAAGCCCGATCACACTTTCCTTTGTTGTTGAAAAGAATACGAAAAAAATCGCATTTTTTATTAAAGCTTCTAATTAAGGGGCCGTTAAAGGGATTGAGAGAAATGATATGTACCAATGTAAGGTGAGAGAGACACTGGTGCATAAACAAAATTGACATGTATTAGTGTGAGGTGAGAGTCACATAAGTACATTAAAAAATGCCTAAAGGAGATCAACTATGGCGATTAATGTAAGCACAAATGTGTCTGCAATGACGGCTCAGCGCTACCTAAATAGCGCGGCTGAAGGTACTCAAAAATCAATGGAGCGTTTGTCTTCTGGCTATAAAATCAATAGCGCAAAAGATGATGCTGCAGGCCTACAAATCTCTAACCGCTTAACGTCGCAAAGTCGTGGCCTAGATATGGCTGTGAAAAACGCGAATGACGGTATCTCTATTGCACAGACAGCTGAAGGTGCAATGAATGAGTCAACCAACATTCTACAACGTATGCGTGACCTTTCTCTTCAATCTTCAAATGGTTCAAACAGCAAATCTGAACGTGTTGCGATCCAAGAAGAAGTCTCTGCTCTGAACAAAGAACTTAACCGTATCGCTGAAACAACTTCTTTTGGTGGTAACAGGCTTCTTAACGGAACTTACGGTAGTCAATCTTTCCAAATCGGTGCAGATTCTGGTGAGGCGGTAATGCTTTCTATGGGGAACATGCGCACCGATACTCAAGACATGGGCGGTAAGAGCTACGGCGTAGAAGAAGGCAAAGATGCTTCTTGGCGTGTAGGTGCGGGTGCTGATTTAACAATCAAATACAACGATAAGTTTGGTGAAGCGCAAGAGCTATCTATCTCTGCTAAAGAAGGCAACGATATCGAAGAGCTAGCAACTTACATCAATGGTCAAAGCCAAGACGTTAAAGCGTCTGTGGGTGAAGGCGGTAAACTGCAACTTTTCGCTTCAAGCCAAAAAGTTGAAGGTGATGTTGAGTTTGGCGGCAGCCTTGCGGGCGAACTAGGTATCGGTGCTGGTAAAGACGTTACCGTTAACGATATCGACGTAACTTCTGTTGCAGGTGCAAACGAAGCAGTATCTATCATTGATGGTGCTCTAAAATCTGTTGATAGCCAACGTGCTTCTCTAGGTGCTTTCCAAAACCGTTTTGACCATGCAATCAGCAACTTAGACAACATCAACGAAAACGTTAATGCGTCTAAGAGCCGTATCAAAGATACCGATTACGCGAAAGAAACAACAGCTATGACGAAGTCTCAAATCCTACAACAGGCGAGTACTTCTATCCTAGCTCAAGCAAAACAGTCACCATCAGCAGCTCTAAGCTTATTGGGCTAAACTTACCTCGGTAAGTAGCGGTAAACTCTACTCTGGGTAGAGTTTTACTGTTTGGCTCATAAAGGAGGGAGGGAGAGTGTTATGGAAATATCATCCAACGCATCGAACATCCAGCCTTATGGCTCACCTAATGGCATTAAAATTGCAAGCGATGAAGGTAGTAGTGCGTCGAGTCTTTCGCGACTAAAAGAAGCAACATCTTATGACAAGGTAGAGAAATCGAAAGAGGAAGCTACCGAAGCGGCGATTCAATTAGCTCAACATAGACAAGAGTTAAATGATGAAGAGCGAGTCAAAATGGTGGAGAAGGTAAACGAGTTTATCTCCTCTCTCAATAAAGGTGTGGCTTTTAAGGTCGATGAAGAATCTGGGAGAGATGTGGTTACCATTTATGAGACCACAACCGGTGATATTATTCGCCAGATCCCTGATGAAGAAATGCTTGAAATTCTAAGACGCCTAGCAGCCCAAAACTCGAATAGTCGAATATTTGAGGTGAAGGTTTAAGTCGTATTATTGAGGTGATTTAATGAGTTTTGGCCCAATGGGGATTTCGTCTGGCATGGATATCAATTCCATGGTCAGCAAAATTGTTGATTCGGAGCGTGTACCTAAACAGCAACGAATCGACAATGAACGAACGCGAATCGATACCAGCATTAGTGCCTATGGAAGACTCAGAGAATCCCTTGATTCGATGAAAAACCTGATGACAAACTTTCGTCAGGAAAAAGCTTTTGCTGTGCGAACAGTCGAAAGTACCGATGAAGGTCTTGTCTCTGCAACCGCGACTACCGAAGCGATCGCTGGCAAATATGCCATCGATGTGTTGCAGCTTGCCCAAAGCCATAAAGTGGCTTCTGATGTACTGTCAGAGGACATGAAATTTGGCCCAGGTAAGCTGCAGGTTTCGCTTGGTGATGACAGCTTTGACGTGCAAGTTGGCGACAGATCGAGACTTATCGAAGTTGTTCGTGGTATCAACGGTGCAGATAGCAACCCAGGCGTTCGTGCATCTATTATCAACGATGTCGAAGGTCCAAGACTTATTATTGCCTCGAACCAGTCTGGTTCAGATCAGCAGATCAGCATTAATGTTGAGTCAGATGCTGCCAATCCCTTAAAAAAACTCGAATACAAAACGCTTGAAGAACGTGTTAAAGCGCTAGAGAAAGCGCGTGTTGCTGCTCAAGCTATTCTAGCTCTAACCCCTGCAGGAAAAGCCGTTGAACTCATCGATGAAGTGATCGCTAGCGATGACCCAAATGCGAATGAAACACTCGATAAAGATGGCAATATCATCCCAGCAGCCCAAACCGATTCTACTTCAGATGTTGACGGAGACTCTAAAAGTCTCAGCTACGGTGAGCAAGCAGCCGCCGACGGCCAAGCCGCCCTAGACGCAGCTCAAGCGGCAAAATCTGTGATGCCTGAAGATAATATCCCTGGCTGGACTGAAACCGCGTCAGGTACGCTTTTAGATTCTTACTACACACCAGAACTTGAGCTTGATGAAAAAGCGATAGAGAAGGCACCCGATGTGCCGGGGTGGTCAAATGCTGCCTCAGGTACTCTGACCGATTCATACGTGACACCGAAAGAAGCCCAACAAAAGCTTGAGGCTGAGCAAGCGCGTATCGAAGAGAAGATTTCACAAGAAAAAGCGGAGTTGGCTGAGAAAGTTCAAAAAGGCGAACTCACCGCAGAGCAAGCCAAGAAAATTGAGCGTGCCAAATTAGAACCCGAAGAGCGCGAGCTCTTAGAGAAGGTCGATAAAGCGCAAGCAGACCTTGAACAAGCACAGCAATCTTTTGATACCTATAGTGGAATGACTGAAGTTCAGGCTGGCCAAGATTCTATGGTTGTCCTAGATGGTGTTGCTCAACTCTCTAGTAATAACAATGTGATTGAAGATGCCATTGAAGGTATTGATATTACGGTGAAAGGAAAAACGCCAAAAGATAAGCCGCCGGCAGAAATTGGTGTGGAGTACGACCGTAATAGTGTTCGCCAAGACATTGAAGCTTTTGTTAATTCTTATAATCAGTTTTACCAAGTGTCTAAAAACTTGGCGGGTGTTGACCCAACGACTGGCCAAAAAGGCCCGCTGTCTGGTGACAGTACCGTGCGTAACGCCGACTCACGATTAAAAGGTGTGTTCTCATCAAGCATTGAAGGCGCGCCTGATAACCTAAAATCTTTGACCGAGTTTGGTATCACGACCACAAGACAAGGCTCGCTAGAAATCAACTACGATATGCTTGACCGTCAACTCAACAATAACTTTGATAAGTTGGGTGAGTTCTTTGGTGGCAACAACGGTTTCGCCAAAAAAGTGGAAGATGCGATTCAAGGTATCACAGGTATCACGGGTTCAATCCGTACTAGAGAAAAGAGCTTGGTCGAGCAAAACTACCGTTTGGTTGATGACCAAAGCGCGCTCGACCGCCGCATGGACAGCCTAGAGAGCCGTACCCACTCTAAGTTCACAGCCATGCAAGATGCGACCAGTAAGATGCAATCTCAGCTGGGCAGTATGATGAATGCGTTGGGCTAATAGATGAATAGCCAGCTACAAGAGCTTTGTGAACTCGATCAACTAATTATCTCTAAACTGGAATTTAGTGAAATTAATGCTGAAGAAATAACGCAGCTTGTCGATAACAGAGAACAGTTATTGCAAAACGTGCTTCAAATAATCGACTCACATCCCGACGTTAAGCAAAGTTCTGAATGGTTTGAAGCCATTACCAGAACCAGAAAATTAGTCGAATTGATGCAGTCTGAGACGAGTCGAGTAGGTAAGACCCTACATAAATACCGTCACGGCGCTAAATCAGTTCAACAATACAAAAAGTTTTTATAGAAGAGGTTTACTATGCGCGGTTCTTTACAGGCATATAAAAAGGTATCAGTGGATAGTCAGCTAACGGCTGCCTCACCGCATAAGATTGTACAAATGCTAATGGCCGGTGCTATCGAGCGTTTGATTCAAGGCAAAGCGGCAATGCAAGCAGGCAACATCCCAGTGAAAGGTGAGCGACTTGGTAAGGCTCTAGATATCATTATTAGCCTACGTAGTTGCCTATCTATGGACGATGGTGGCGATATTGCGAAAAACCTAGATCAACTTTATGAGTTCATGATCACGCAAATTTCTGCGGCAAATCACAAAAATGACCCACAGCCTATTGATGATGTTATCGATATTATTCGCGAAATTAAGAGCGCTTGGGACCAAATTCCGAACGAATATCACAACTTGACGTCCGCTGACGTAGGTATTTAAAGAAAAATTGCAGTTTTAACCAATCTCATATCCCTTGATTGGTTGGTTGCCTTATTTTTTTAATCAAATAAAATAGAAGCCATTAGATAGCCTAATGGCTTTTTTCGTTGCTGATTTCCTAAATTTGTCCACGTAGACCATAATCATTGATACATCTCACTGTTTTATAGACTACGTTGCTCACCGTTTTTCCGCATCGCACCAAAATAAAGGCAATAATTCCTACTTATGCAAGGTTTGGCAAAACTGCTTGTCGTCGACGATAACGCTCAAGATCGTCACAATTTAAGCACAATATTAGAGTTTGTAGGAGAGAGCTGCGAAGTAATCAGCTCTGAACAAGCACGTAAAGTTGACTGGTCACTACAGTGGGCCGGCTGCATTATTGGTACCATTAAAGGTAAAGGCTTCAACGCATTACTGAATGAGAAGCTTGTTCACGCCAATCACATCCCTTTACTGGTGATTGGCAAAAACAATCACCCGGTTGACGAGTTGACTAACTATGTTGGTGAGCTTGAACTTCCTCTTAACTACCCGCAATTAAGTGATGCATTAAGACACTGTAAAGACTTCTTAGGCCGCAAAGGTGTTCAAGTTGTGTCTTCGGCACGCAAGAACACCCTGTTTCGCAGCCTAGTAGGACAAAGTGCTGGCATTCAAGAAGTACGTCACTTAATTGAACAAGTCTCTTCTACGGAAGCGAACGTGCTGATTCTTGGTGAATCTGGTACAGGCAAAGAAGTCGTAGCGCGTAACATTCACTATCACTCTAAACGTCGTTCAGGGCCTTTTGTTCCTGTAAACTGTGGCGCGATTCCACCTGATTTGCTTGAAAGTGAACTGTTTGGTCATGAGAAGGGCGCATTTACTGGGGCGATTACCGCACGTAAAGGCCGTTTTGAATTGGCTGAAGGTGGCACACTGTTTCTTGATGAAATTGGCGATATGCCGATGGCGATGCAAGTTAAGCTGCTACGAGTACTGCAAGAGCGATGCTTTGAGCGTGTAGGTGGCAATAGCACCATACAAGCTGATGTTAGAGTGATTGCGGCAACCCACCGCAACCTTGAAGATATGATCGACGATGATTCGTTCCGTGAAGATCTTTACTACCGCTTAAATGTATTCCCGATTGAAATGCCGGCGCTTCAAGATCGTAAAGAAGATATTCCACTGTTGCTTCAAGAGCTGATGACTCGAATGGAAGCGGAAGGCAGCATGCCTATCTGTTTCACGGCTCGTGCTATCAACTCTTTGATGGAGCATTACTGGCCAGGTAACGTTCGTGAACTAGCGAACCTGGTTGAACGAATGGTTATCTTGTATCCAAACAGCTTGGTTGATGTGAATCACCTGCCAACTAAATATCGATACAGCGATATCCCTGAGTTCCAGCCAGAGTTTAATAGCTTTGGATCTGAAGAGGAGCAAGAGCGTGATGCACTTGCTGACTTATTCTCAGAAGATTTCAGTTTTGATCAGCAAGATGATATTGCCGACAATGCTAATGCGCCTCAAGAGTTACCGCCAGAAGGGGTTAACTTGAAAGAGCTACTCGCGGATATGGAAGTGAATATGATCAATCAAGCGTTGGAAGCGCAGGGCGGCATTGTTGCTCGTGCTGCTGACATGCTTGGAATGCGTAGAACCACTCTGGTTGAAAAAATGCGTAAATATAACTTGCAGCGATAGTGTCCAGTTTTCGATGAAAACGAAAAACTAGCACACACTTTTTAGCTATTTGGTAACTCTAGCTAAGTGAACAGATAAACCATAGTCGAGTTGTTGCTTGCTTAACTATGTGATAAATATAGCAAATAGCCTGACTCGTGTTGTACGTCTCAGGCTGTTTTAGTATTTGAGGCAAATTTTTGACATGCGCGTATCTAACGAACCAGAAAATCAATCACACCTAGATTCTGTTGAACAGCAGGTTGAGCGCTATAAGCAAGTACTCGACGTGATGCCAGCAGGGGTTATCTTGTTAGATACACACGGCGAAGTGAGAGAAGCGAACCCTGAAGCGCATCGTATTCTTGGTGTTGAGTTGGTTGGCGAGAAGTGGTTTTCAGTGATTCAAAGTGCCTTTGACCCAAAAGACGATGACGGTCATGAGATCTCATTGAAGAACGGGCGAAAAGTGCGTTTGGCGATTTCAGCCTCTACCACGGGTCAGCTGATTTTGATTACCGATCTGACCGAGACCCGACTATTGCAGTCTCGCGTGAGTGATCTTCAGCGTTTGTCTTCATTAGGTAGAATGGTGGCCTCGCTTGCCCATCAAGTGCGAACGCCGCTTTCAAGTGCGATGCTGTATGCATCAAACCTTGCCGCGCCAAATCTGCCGCCGGCAACAAAAACGCGTTTTCAATCTAAGCTTATGGATAGATTGCATGACTTAGAGAAGCAAGTGAACGACATGCTGTTGTTTGCCAAAGGTGGTGACAACAAAGTCGTTAAGCCATTTACTGTGGCTGAATTGATCACTGAATTTCACCCTATGGTGGAAGCGGCATTGAAAACTAACCAGATTGATTATTGCCAAGAAGTTGAGGGCGAACAGACTCAAATGTTCGGCAACGCCAATGCTATCGCCTCAGCGTTAAGCAACCTAGTGTTGAACGCGGTTCAAATTGCGGGTAAGGAATCACAGATCGATGTGTTTTTTAGGCCCGTAAATGGCGAGCTTAAGATATCAGTGCAAGACAGTGGCCCCGGCGTACCGAAAGAGCTTCAAGGTAAAATAATGGAACCCTTCTTTACCACTCGTTCACAAGGTACAGGTCTAGGCTTAGCGGTTGTACAAATGGTATGTCGAGCACATGAAGGCCGACTGGAATTGATATCAGAAGAAGGCGACGGCGCATGCTTTACCATGTGTCTACCGCTTGAAAGAAGTGCTTCTTCTGAAGACTAATAAGTTTTAACTGAATTTACACTGGAGAATCCTATGGCTCAAAGCAAAGTGTTAATCGTCGAAGATGATGAAGGTCTACGCGAAGCCCTTGTCGACACACTCGCGCTTGCTGGCTATGAATGGCTGGAAGCGGATTGTGCGGAAGATGCTCTGGTCAAATTAAAATCGAACTCCGTTGATATTGTCGTATCTGACGTGCAGATGGCGGGCATGGGTGGCTTGGCACTATTGAGAAACATTAAGCAGCATTGGCCAAATTTGCCGGTATTGCTAATGACAGCGTACGCCAACATCGAAGATGCCGTTGCTGCAATGAAAGAGGGCGCTATCGACTATATGGCAAAGCCATTTGCGCCAGAAGTGCTGCTCAACATGGTCAGCCGTTATGCGCCTGTAAAGTCGGATGACAATGGTGACGCTATCGTTGCTGATGAAAAAAGTATCAAGCTAATGATGCTGGCTGATAAAGTTGCGAAAACCGATGCCAACGTCATGGTGTTGGGCCCGAGTGGTTCTGGTAAAGAGGTGATGTCTCGCTACATTCACAATGCTTCTAGCCGAAAAGATGGCCCGTTTGTCGCGATTAACTGCGCGGCGATCCCAGACAACATGTTAGAAGCGACCCTGTTTGGTTATGAAAAAGGCGCATTTACTGGCGCTATTCAAGCTTGCCCGGGGAAATTCGAGCAAGCGCAGGGCGGTACAATTCTGTTGGATGAGATCAGTGAAATGGATCTTAGCCTACAAGCCAAACTACTGCGTGTTTTGCAAGAGCGCGAAGTTGAGCGATTAGGTAGTCGTAAGAGCATCAAATTGGATGTTCGTGTATTAGCGACCAGTAACCGAGACCTTAAACAGTATGTTTCTGAAGGGAATTTCCGTGAGGATTTATACTACCGCCTGAATGTATTCCCAATTTCTTGGCCTCCATTGTGCGAGCGTAAAGGCGATATTGAGCCTTTAGCCAAGCACTTAGTTGAGCGCCACTGCACCAAACTTGGTATGCCTGTACCCGTTATGTCAGCACAAGCGATCAGCAAACTCGTCAATTATCCGTGGCCGGGCAATGTTCGCGAATTAGACAATGTGGTACAGCGTGCGCTAATATTGAGCGAACAAGAGAACATCTCTGGTGAGCATATCCTTCTTGAAGGTGTCGATTGGCAAGACGCAAGCAGCCTACAACAAATCGTCGAAGGCAGTGACGTAGCTGCGCCAGAAATTAAGCCTATTGCCGAAGCAAACCCAATCAATAAAATCGCGGCTAGCAGCGAAGGGTTAGGTAATGAGCTTAGAGATCAAGAGTATGCGATCATTCTTGAAACCCTGATTGCATGTAATGGCCGACGCAAAGATATGGCTGAAAAACTGGGCATTAGCCCTCGTACACTGCGTTACAAGTTGGCTAAAATGCGCGATGCTGGAATAGATATCCCAAACTGAGGATAGATTAGTAGTGTCAGCTTTCTGACTAGTGTAATACGATATCTAGTCAATTAAATGTGTGGCACGCTAATTGCTCTGTCAATAATATAGCTAAATAGATGGTCATAATTTTGACTCCTGAGGTAGTAGATGAGAATAGATGGTTTACAAGGCGAAATGCAGGCGATGATGGTCGAAGCTGCCAGCGCGCGTCCCGCAGCAACGGGGCAAGCGGTCGGTGCAGATTTTGGCAACATGCTGACTAATGCCATCAATAATGTGAACTCATTACAAAAGACTTCAGGTGATCTTCAAGCTCGTTTTGATAGTGGCGACCAAAGCGTATCCCTATCGGACGTGATGATTGCTCGTAATAAATCTAGTGTGGCTTTTGAGGCGACGATCCAAATTAGAAATAAATTGGTCGAATCTTACAAAGAGCTGATGAATATGCCGGTATAAGTTGGGTAGTTAAATAGTGGCAGATAATAGTCAAACAACAGATTTAACCGTAAGCGATAGCAACGACCACGCACTGATTGCAGGCTCTGAGCTAGACGGAGAAGGGCAAAATCCCGATCTAGGTGAACGCAGTTCATCGAAGTTCGATATGGCTGTCGGTGATCTCGATTTACTTCGTCAGGTCGTCTTAGTCCTTTCTATCTCTATCTGTGTAGCGCTGATTGTGATGCTGTTTTTCTGGGTAAAAGAGCCAGAAATGCGTCCATTAGGGGCTTACGAAACAGAAGAATTGATCCCCGTTCTTGATTACTTAGATCTGCAAAAGATCGATTACACGCTTGAAGGCAATACCATCTCAGTACCGGCGAGTGAGTACAACTCATTAAAGCTTAATATGGTACGAGCGGGTTTGAATCAAGAGCGAAACGCGGGTGATGACATCCTCATGCAAGACATGGGTTTTGGTGTATCACAACGTTTAGAACAAGAACGCCTTAAATTAAGCCGCGAAAGACAACTTGCCAAAGCCATTGAGCAGATGAAACAGGTGCGTAAAGCTCAGGTTTTATTGGCCCTGCCGAAGCAGAGTGTTTTTGTACGTCATAATCAAGAAGCCTCTGCTTCTGTATTCCTAACTCTAAAAACAGGTACTAACCTCAAGCAGCAAGAAGTTGATTCTGTTGTGGATATGGTGGCAAGTGCCGTTCCGGGAATGAAAACCTCACGTATTACGGTGACCGATCAGCATGGCCGATTGTTGAGCTCAGGCTCTCAAGACCCTATGTCAGCGGCGCGTCGTAAAGAACACGAGTTAGAGCGCAATCAAGAACAAGCGCTGCGTGAAAAAATTGACTCCATCCTGATTCCTATTCTTGGGTTTGGTAACTACACCGCTCAGGTTGATATCCAGCTCGATTTCAGTGCTGTGGAGCAAACCAGAAAACGTTTTGATCCGAATACACCGGCGACTCGAAGTGAATACACCTTAGAAGATTACAACAATGGAAATACGGTGGCGGGTATTCCGGGTGCGTTGAGTAACCAGCCTCCAGCGGATGCCTCAATTCCACAAGATGTGGCTCAGATGAAAGACGGCGCGATGACAGGTCAAGGCTCTGTTCACAAAGAAGCGACTCGAAACTTTGAGCTAGACACCACCATCAGTCATGAACGTAAACAGAGCGGCACGGTTAATCGTCAGACGGTTTCTGTTGCGATCAAAGACCGCCAATCCTTGAACCCAGATACGGGTGAAGTGGTTCATACTCCGATTCCGGCGAGCGAGATCAATGCGATTCGCCAAGTACTGATTGGTACGGTGGGCTTTGATGAAACTCGTGGTGATTTGCTCAACGTATTAAGCATGCAGTTTGCACCTCAAGTAACAGATGTTGTTGCTGATGTGCCAATCTGGGAGCATCCAAACTTCAATGATTGGGTTCGTTGGTTTGCAAGTGCCTTGGTTATCATTGTGGTGGTGTTGGTACTTGTTCGCCCTGCAATGAAGAAACTGCTTAACCCAGCAGCAGACAACGATGAACAGATGTACGGACCTGATGGCATGCCAATTGGTGCCAACGGCGAAACCAGCTTAATTGGTGGTGATATTGAAGGTGGTGAGCTGTTTGAATTTGGTTCAAGTATCGACTTACCAAACCTTCATAAAGACGAGGACGTGCTGAAAGCAGTACGTGCACTTGTAGCGAATGAACCAGAGCTAGCAGCTCAAGTAGTTAAGAATTGGATGGTAGATGGCTAACGAAATAGTTCCACAACAAACTGAAGGCGGTGAAGTGCTTGATGTCTCTAGCGTGGATATCGGCTCTATCTCAGGCGATGAGCGCGCTGCGATCTTGTTGCTCAGTTTAAATGAAGAAGATGCTGCTGGTATTATTCGTCACCTAGAGCCAAAGCAGGTTCAGCGTGTGGGTAGTGCGATGGCGCGAGCTACAGACCTATCCCAAGAGAAAGTAGGCGCTGTGCACCGTGCTTTCTTAGATGATATTCAGAAGTACACCAACATTGGTATGGGCAGCGAAGACTTCATGCGTAATGCGTTAGTTGCTGCTCTGGGTGAAGACAAGGCGAATAACCTTGTTGACCAAATCCTTCTCGGCACAGGTTCGAAAGGTTTGGATTCGCTTAAGTGGATGGATCCTCGTCAGGTGGCGAGCATTATCATCAACGAGCACCCTCAAATTCAAACTATTGTGTTGTCGTACCTCGATGCCGATCAATCGGCTGAGATCCTGTCTCAGTTCCCAGAGCGAGTTCGTCTGGATCTGATGATGCGTATTGCCAACCTTGAAGAAGTTCAACCTTCGGCGCTTGCTGAACTGAATGAAATCATGGAGAAACAGTTCGCGGGTCAAGCGGGTGCTCAAGCTGCCAAAATTGGTGGCCTGAAAGCCGCGGCTGAGATCATGAACTACATGGATAACAACGTGGAAGGCGTCTTGATGGATCAAATCCGTGACCAAGACGAAGACATGGCAACACAGATTCAAGATCTGATGTTTGTCTTTGAAAACCTTATTGAAGTTGATGACCAAGGTGTTCAACGACTACTACGTGATGTTCCACAAGATATTCTACAGAAAGCACTTAAAGGTGCAGATGAAGGTCTACGTGAGAAGATCTTCAAGAACATGTCTAAACGTGCTGCCGATATGATGAGAGACGATATTGAGGCGATGCCGCCAGTCAAAGTCTCTGATGTTGAAGCGGCTCAGAAAGAGATTTTGGGTATCGCGAGGAAGATGGCAGACAGTGGCGAAATTATGCTGTCTGGTGGCGCCGACGAGTTCCTTTAATACAGAAATCTCAAAAGCCCCACACTGTTGGGGCTTTTCTTTATCCAATCTCGAACTACAGATTAACTCAGTTTAACTGCTTGAATTCACAATACAGTTAAGCCACTCATAGATAGGTACTGATATGTCAGGTGATAGAAAACGCGGCTTCCTTCGCCCTGAAGAAGATAATACGGTTGCCCAACCTCAGAAATGGGGGCTGCCTGACTACACCTCTGACGTGAGCAAACAAGCCAAAGAAACCGCTTTTAACTACGACCCTAGTTGGATGCCAACGGTTGAAGAAGCCATTGAAGATGAAGAGCTGGTTCTGACTGAAGAGCAAATCGAGCTGATTAAACAAGGCGCTTATCAGGAAGGGCTGCATCAAGGCCAAGAGGCGGGCTTTAAGCAAGGCTATGAAAAAGGCAAAGAAGAAGGTTTTGCTGCCGGTCACGAAGAAGGCAACGAAGCCGGCAAGCTTGAAGGCGTAACCGCGGGTCAAGAGTACATTCAACAGCAGGTGGCCGTCTTCATGGGGCTGGCAAACCAGTTCGCTCAACCATTAGAGTTGATGAACGCTCAGGTGGAGAAGCAATTGGTCGACATGGTGCTTACCATGGTCAAAGAAGTGGTTCATGTTGAAGTGCAAACCAACCCACAAATCATATTAGATACCGTTAAAGAATCGGTAGAGTCGTTGCCGATTTCTGGTCACGCAATCACATTGAAACTCAATCCGGAAGATGTGGCGATCATTCGCTCTGCGTATGGCGAGACTGAATTGGACTGCCGTAATTGGACGCTGGTCGCAGAGCCAGCACTCAACCGTGGTGATGTACAAATTGAAGCGGGTGAGTCGAGCGTTAACTACCGCATGGAAGATCGTGTAAAGAACGTTATTCAAAATTTCTGCGGCGCAAATCGTCACCAAGGTCATGAGTAATGCTTGAGTTAGTGAATCGTCTCAGTCAGTACAAAGTCGAGGGGCTAAAATCGCGACCAATTGCCTCTGGTAAATTAGTACGCGTTGTTGGCTTAACGCTTGAAGCGACCGGCTGTAAAGCGCCAATCGGCAGTTTGTGTTTAGTGGAAACCATGTCTGGTCAGATGGAAGCCGAAGTCGTCGGTTTCTCTGGCGATAATCTATTTTTGATGCCGAGTGAACAAATCACCGGGATCTTACCTGGCGCTCGCGTCACGCCAATGACTACCGAAAGTGGTATCCCTGTTGGAATGGAACTGCTCGGTCGAGTGATCGACGGCGTAGGTAATCCACTCGACGGGTTAGGTCCAATCTATACTGAGCAACGCGCTTCATTTAATGCGGAGCCAATCAACCCGTTAGCTCGTAAACCGATTTCTGAACCACTTGATGTCGGCTTGAAAGCCATTAATGGTTTGCTAACCGTGGGTAAAGGGCAACGTATCGGTCTGTTTGCAGGTTCTGGTGTGGGTAAGTCGGTCACGCTCGGGATGATGACTCGAGGTACTACTGCGCAAGTGGTTGTTGTTGGCTTAATCGGTGAGCGTGGACGAGAAGTTAAAGAGTTTATTGAAGAGATTCTTGGTGAAGATGGCCGTAAACGTTCGGTTGTTGTGGCCGCTCCTGCCGACTCATCACCATTGATGCGCTTAAAAGGCTGTCAAACCGCCCTAGCTGTCGCCGAGTATTTCCGCGACCAAGGCTTAGATGTTCTGCTTCTAATGGATTCATTGACCCGTTTTGCTCAGGCTCAGCGTGAAATTGCTCTGTCTGTGGGTGAGCCGCCAGCAACCAAAGGCTACCCGCCATCCGTCTTCGCTAAGCTTCCTGCGCTGGTGGAACGAGCAGGTAACGGCAATGATGAACAAGGTTCTATCACGGCTTTCTTTACCGTGTTAACCGAAGGTGATGACTTACAAGATCCGATTGCGGATGCGTCGCGAGCGATCCTTGATGGTCACGTTGTGTTGTCGCGTGAAATGGCCGATGCCGGTCATTATCCTGCGATTGATGTTGAGAAATCCGTCAGTCGTGTTATGCCGCAAATCACCACTGAAGAACATGTCTTGATGTCGAAAGCGGTAAGGCAAGTGCTGTCTATCTGTCGTAAAAACCAAGATTTGGTGTCGATTGGTGCTTACAAGCCAGGAACGGATCCAGCAATCGATAGTGCCTTCACGTTGAAGCCAAAACTGGATGAGTACTTGCAGCAGAGGATGAAAGAGACCGTTCCATACGACATGTGTGTCAACATGTTGAAGCATGTATTGGGTGGCTAACGAGTGAATAAGGTTAGTCATGGATAACGCATTAGAATTTTTGCTCGATCAAGCCAAAGATCAAGAGAACCAAGCGGTACTTGCGCTCAACAAAGCGAACTCAGAGCTGCAAGGTTACTATGAGCAAGTTGCGCAGATTGAAAAGTATCGACTGGATTATTGTCAGCAGCTCGTTGACCGCGGTAAGGCTGGCTTAACGGCGAGCCAATATGGTCACTTGAATCGCTTCTTAACTCAGTTGGATGAGACATTATCCAAGCAGAGAGAAGCCGAGCACCACTTTAAAAATCAAGTCGACAACTGCCAAAACTACTGGATGGAGTTACGCAAAAAACGTAAATCCTACGAGTGGTTGATGGAGAAAAAGCAGAAAGAGAAAGCAAAGCTGCAAGATCAAAGAGAACAAAAGCAAATGGATGAGTTCTCGACTCTGTTATACAGCCGAAAGAAGATGTGATCCTAAGCCACGAACGACGTAGGTGCTGTTCTTGATATTGTGAGAACCGAACTTATAGGCATGTTTCTTGCTCCGTTTTATATAAAATTGCGCGTTATGCCCACCAAAGGCATGAAAAGCATCCGACTTTCTTTTTGTTGCCTGATTCATGGCAGCAAAGCTAGTAGATAGAGCTTGTATATATGAATGTTAGTCTTTCCTCAAATTCAGCGACCAACAAAATGTCATCGTTGTTGGACACCGGTTCTGCCTCTTCCAAGGTAGAAGAAACCGGCGACTCTAAAGGTTTCTTTGAGTCCTTTAAAGAAGCGCTCGGCTTTGAAGAAAGTGACAGTAAAGTCGCAGCAAAAGACACAGAAAGCACTGCGAAACCTGATACTAAACAGCCATCTACCGAAGGTGAAGCGTCAGCCGAAGCGAGCGAAGCGCAAAGCAAGCAAGCAGCTTCAGAAGTAGAAGGCGAGAAAGCTGCTGATAAAACATCAGCAGAGGCTGCGTCTGGATCTGAGGCTCAGCTCAAAGCCAATTCGGGCACTGATAGCACTGTCGCTGATAAGACTGTTGCAGATAAGGCAGATGGTAAAGATGCGCAGGATACGACTAACGAGTCTAAAGAACATATTGCTCAATCCCAAACTCAGGGTCCATCAGCGGTAGATGGTGCTACGCAGGCATCGCAAGCCAATGCAGCGATGAGCGAAGGCAATAAATTGCTTGGTCAATTGGATGAGGCAAACAAAACCCTAAATCAAGCGCCAAACGGCAAAGGCTTGCCTCAGCAAGGTCAGGTAGAACAAGCCCAAGGTAATATCACCGGTGCTTCTGTTGCAGGAGTTTCCGTTACGGATAAGGCGACACAACAAGCTAAGGCTGCAAATCAGGAGAAGAGCCTTGAAGTCGATTCTGAAATCGCTGTACTTACCGGAGGTAAGGGTGTTTCTCAGCTAACTGATACTGAAATTCGACAGTTGATGGATAAAGGCGTCACTCCAGAACAAATTGAAGCCAGTATGAGCCGAGAGCTGAACCAAAAGAATGCAGCTAGTGCGGTTGCTGCCGAGCAGAGCCAAGCATTGTCAGCCGTGGATATTGAACTGGCAAAGCAAGTAGATGCCCATACCAAAGCGCTAAACCAATTGAATGGACAAATCGAATCAGAGCAGTCTGTTGTCGATAGCTTGCTTGATAAGCAACAAAGTGGCGCTAAGTTGACGGTTGATGAGCAAGCCGCTTTGGCTAAAGCGACCTCTAACCTAGACCTGTTGAATCAACAGCTCGCTAACGTCCAACAACAAGTAACAGCTTTGCTAAGTCAAGCTCCGGCTGCGAACAGTGCGTCTGGTGAACCCACTGCTATCGATTGGGATAATACGGATTCAAGCGAAACTAAAGCCTTAGCTGCGGCAGCATCAACAGCAGCTGTAGCGACGGCTACACAACAAGTGTCAGCGCAGGCCGCTTCTCAATCAGCAAACAATGCTCTTACGGATAAGGCGGCAATGCTGCACGCCAATAATGCGCATGCGGCCCAACAGGCCGCAGCTCAACAAGCTAATGTGGCTTCACCTCAGCAGCAAGCAACGTTGGATCCAGCTTTAACCGCGCAAGGAATGGCGATGAATGCAACGCCAGCTGCCACAAAAGCAGGCTCGACTGATACGCTTCTTAAAGCGGGCGCCGGTGCAGCAGCACTGTCTGGTTTGGGTAAAGCGGGTGCTAAAGAAGATTCTAAAGATTCGACCTTTGCTCAGCAGATCGCTTCTGCGGCTGGTGCACAAGGTACGGCAACGGTGGGTTCAGCACCTACGCGAGCTGAAATTCAAGCTGCTCAACAAGCGCCCTTACAGCTCACCAAAGAGCTAGCCAATGAGCAAGTGGCTGAAAAAGTACAAATGATGATGTCTAAGAACCTTAAGAACTTGGACATTCGTCTCGACCCACCAGAATTGGGCCAAATGAAAATCCGCATGACCATGAATAATGACGTGGCAAATGTGCACTTTACGGTGAGTACTCAGCAAGCGAGAGATGTGATTGAACAAACCTTACCTCGCTTGAGAGAGATGCTTGCTCAGCAAGGTCTGCAGCTTGCCGATTCGTCTGTTCAACAACAGAACTCCGGTCAGGGACAAGATAGATACAACAATGGTGAGCAACAATCCGGCGCTAACCGCACAAATGATACGCAAGGTGATGAAAACCTTGATAGTGGCAGCAATCTTGAATTGAATGTCGCATCAAAGCGTGATGGAATTAGTTATTATGCCTAATATCAGGCTAAGAACGCTTGGTTAATAGAAAAAACCAGTTAATAAAAAGAACCATCAGTTAATCGCAAGAACAGGAAGTTAGAGTAAGATATGGCCGAAGAACAAGATGCACCTAAAGGGAAGAGCAAGCTCCTTATAATTATTATTGCCGTAGTTGTGTTACTGCTTGGTATAGGTGGTGCGCTGTACTTTTTCTTAGGTTCTGACGATAGCGCCTCTGAATCTCAGTCTCAGCCAGCAACGGCTGTGGTCGCTGCAGAGCCGGTTATGTATGTTAATATTCCTCAGCCCTTCTTGTTTAATGTGACAGGTGACAAAAAAGATCGCCTAGTTCAGATAAAAGCACAGCTCATGGTACGTGGCAGTAAGAATGAAGACCTGGCTCGTTACCACTCTCCACTTGTAGAAAGTACGCTACTGGCCACGTTCGCTTCGGCAACGGTTGATCAATTGCGCTCACCAACAGGCCGCGTGGAACTGCGTAATAAGGCAACAGAAGATATTAAAGCAAGCCTGGCTCAAGCTGTTGGCCAGCCTGTGATTGAAAAAGTGTTATTCACTGACTTCGTAATTCAATAGGTAATTTGTGACCGATTTATTAAGCCAAGACGAAATTGATGCGCTGTTACATGGCGTTGATGATGTTGAAGAAGTTGAAGATGTCTTAGAAACCGAAAATGACAATGCGGTCAATTTCGACTTCTCATCTCAAGATCGAATCGTCCGTGGTCGAATGCCGACCCTTGAACTTATTAACGAGCGCTTCGCACGTCATATGCGTATCAGCTTGTTTAATATGTTACGTAAAACGGCTGAAGTGTCGATCAACGGTGTACAGATGATGAAGTTTGGTGAGTACCAAAACACATTGTATGTACCCACCAGTTTAAACATGGTTCGTTTCCGTCCATTGAAAGGCACGGCACTCATCACCATGGAAGCTCGTCTGGTTTTCATTCTCGTAGAGAACTTTTTTGGCGGTGATGGTCGTTTCCACGCCAAGATTGAAGGTCGTGAATTCACGCCTACTGAAAGACGAATCATTCAGTTACTGCTGAAAATTGTTTTTGAAGATTACAAAGAAGCTTGGTCGCCAGTGATGGGGGTTGAGTTTGAATACTTGGATTCCGAAGTGAACCCAAGTATGGCGAACATTGTGAGCCCAACCGAAGTGATTGTTGTGAGTTCGTTCCACATTGAAGTGGATGGCGGTGGTGGTGACTTCCACGTTGTCATGCCTTACTCCATGGTTGAGCCGATCCGTGAACTGCTGGATGCGGGTGTTCAATCAGACAAGATGGAAACCGATGTTCGTTGGAGTACCGCACTGCGTGATGAGATCATGGATGTGCCCGTCAATTTCCGCGTGAATTTGCTAGAGCAAGATATTTCCCTTCGTGATCTGATGGAGCTGCGCCCTGGTGATGTTATCCCAATGAACATGCCTGAGCACGCAACCATGTTTGTCGAAGAACTGCCGACTTATCGTGTGAAAATGGGCCGTTCTGGTGAGAAGCTTGCAGTACAGATTTCGGAAAAAATTCAAAGACCACATGTGGTTAAAACTGATCTCGCTTTTCTAGGTAAAGACTTATTGTCTGAGCTCGAAAACAGTGATGATGACGACGAATAGTAAAATAGATAAAAGTATAGGAATTGGTAATGGAACCTAGTGAAGATCAAAAGCTAGCAGACGAATGGGCTGCAGCACTTGGTGAAGATCCTTCAGCGCCGTCAATTGATGTTGATGATGTGCTTGCGGCACCACTTGATGAGCTAACCGATTCATCATCTCCGATTTCTGAAGATGAGCGTCGTAAGCTGGATACCATTATGGATATCCCCGTGACTATTTCGATGGAAGTTGGCCGCTCTCAGATCAGTATCCGTAATTTACTTCAGTTGAACCAAGGTTCGGTTGTTGAGCTAGATCGAATCGCTGGTGAGTCACTAGACGTGATGGTCAACGGAACTCTGATTGCTCACGGTGAAGTGGTTGTAGTAAACGACAAGTTTGGTATTCGTTTGACTGACGTTATTAGCCAGACAGAACGAATTAAGAAGCTGCGTTAATGAGCTTTTTGTCTCAAAGACTTGCGGGCTCTTTTCTCGGAATGACAGGTTTGTTACGAGGAATCTTGGGAGTAGGGCTATTAACGGCTCCTTCCATTGCCTTTGCAGCAACACCGCCTTCTCTCGATTTAGCGACCACCTTTGGGTCGCTAATTTTCGTTATAGCCTTCATTTTATTTATTGCTTGGCTACTCAAGCGAATGCAAGTACCTGCGATGTCGAATCAACAAGGTTTGGCGATTGTTAGGCAAATCCCTGTTGGTACTAAAGAGCGTATCGCTATTGTGCAAGCGGGTGATGAACAGTTCTTGGTAGGGATTACCACACAATCGATTCAGCTGATCTCTAAGCTCGATAAACCTCTTACTCAGGAGATGCTGGAAAAAAGTACATTTTCAAGTCAGCTTTCCCAGCTAATAAAAAAAGATGCAAACAAGTAACGGACTTTTGAACTCCTCTTACTTTCACCAAGCCGGAGCTTTCCGAACGGTGAAAGTGTGGTTGGTTCAGCTTATTCTCCTATGCTCAATCGTATTCAGTGTGTCGGTATTTGCACAAGCTGAAGACGGCACCGTCATTCCTGCGAATACCGCTGGCTCGGAATCGGTCACTATCAGCACGATGGAACAAGACCAAGCCAAATCGACAACCATGACCACGGGCAGCTTGACTGGCAATGGTGGCGGCATACCTGCCTTTACTATGACAACCAATGCCAATGGCGGTGAAGACTACTCGATTAACCTGCAAATTCTCGCGTTAATGACCATGCTTGGCTTCTTGCCGGCGATGGTGATTTTGATGACATCGTTCACTCGTATTGTGGTTGTAATGTCTATCTTGCGTCAGGCGATGGGTCTACAACAAACACCGTCTAACCAAGTCATTATTGGTATCGCGATATTCTTGACCTTCTTCATCATGTCGCCAGTGATTAATCAAGTTAACGAACAAGCAGTTCAGCCTTATCTTAATGAACAGATATCGGCACGACAGGCATTTGATGTTGCCCAAAAACCGATTAAATCCTTCATGCTCAAGCAGACTCGAATCAAAGATCTTGAAACCTTTGTTGAGATTTCTGGCGCGGAAGTGACTAACCCTGAAGATGTTTCGATGGCGGTTCTGATTCCAGCATTTATCACATCGGAATTAAAAACGGCTTTCCAAATCGGATTTATGCTGTTCTTGCCTTTCCTAATCATCGACTTGGTGGTGGCATCGGTATTGATGGCTATGGGTATGATGATGTTGTCACCGATGATTGTATCGCTGCCGTTTAAGTTGATGCTGTTTGTTCTTGTTGATGGCTGGAACTTGATACTCTCCACACTCGCCGGCAGTTTTGCCTTGTAGCTGGGGGAATAATGAATCCTGAAATATTCGTAGAGTTGTTCCGAGATGCCCTTTGGATGGTATTAATCATGGTTTGCGCCATCATTATTCCTAGCCTGCTGATCGGTTTGGTTGTGGCTGTTTTCCAAGCTGCGACCTCAATCAACGAACAAACCCTGAGTTTCCTGCCGCGTTTGATCGTAACTTTGTTGGCGTTGATGCTATTCGCACACTGGATGACCCAGATGATGATGGAGTTCTTTTTTGAGCTCATCGAACGCTTGCCGCAAGTTCTGTATTAAACCGATATGGAATACCCAACGAGCCTTGTACTAGAGTGGTTAGCCAATTATTTTTGGCCATACACTCGCATCTCAGCGATGCTGATGGTGATGACGGTAACAGGGGCACGCTTCGTGTCGCCGCGTATTCGTCTGTATTTAGGCTTGGCGATCACTTTTGCGGTGATGCCTGCGATTCCGGCCGTTCCCAAAGAGATTGAACTTCTGTCCTTTCAAGGCTTCCTGACTGTCTTTGAACAGATCGTGATTGGCGTGGCCATGGGCTTTGTTACCCAGTTCATGATTCAAACCTTCGTCATGCTCGGCCAGATCTTGGGTATGCAATCGAGCTTGGGTTTTGCCTCAATGGTCGACCCGGCTAACGGGCAAAACACGCCGGTACTTGGTCAACTGTTCATGCTGCTTGCGACCATGTTCTTCTTGGCGACCGATGGTCACTTGAAAATGCTGCAGCTGGTGGTGTTTAGTTTTAAGACCTTGCCGATTGGCAGTGGATCGTTGACCTCTGTTGATTTTCGAGAGCTCGCATTGTGGCTCGGTATCATGTTCAAAACGGCATTGGCGATGTCCTTGTCGGGCATTATCGCGCTGCTAACGATTAACCTCTCTTTTGGTGTAATGACGCGTGCGGCACCTCAGTTAAACATCTTTTCTTTGGGTTTTGCATTTGCGCTACTCGTGGGTCTGTTGCTTTGTTGGTACATCCTTGGCGGCTTATATAGTCACTATGAGCTATTTTGGATGCAGGGCGAACAACAGATATGTCGTCTAATCCGGTTAGATTGCTAGGAGACTGAAATGGCAGAGTCAGACGGTCAAGAACGCACAGAAGACGCCACGCCCAAACGCTTGCAACAGGCCAAAGAGAAAGGGCAGGTTGCAAGGTCAAAAGAGCTAGCGTCAGCATCGGTATTAATTGTCGGTGCGATTGCTTTAATGTGGTTTGGCGAATCGATGGCGAAGGCTTTGTTCGAGACGATGCAACGCCTGTTCTCTTTGAGTCGCGACGAGATCTTTGACACTAACAAACTCCTAGAAATCGCTGGTGGTGCACTGGTGAACCTGCTGTTCCCGCTGTTTTTGATACTGATAACCTTGTTTGTTGCTGCCGTCATCGGCGCTGCGGGTGTCGGTGGGATTAACTTCTCAATGCAAGCAGCAATGCCTAAGGCGTCTAAGCTCAACCCACTCAGTGGCATCAAGCGTATGTTTGGCCTGCAAAGCTGGGTTGAACTGCTCAAGTCTATTCTTAAAGTGGCGCTCGTATCGGGGATGGCGATTTATCTGATTCAAGCCTCTCAGCATGATTTAATGCAGCTGAGTATGGATGTGTACCCACAGAACATCTTCCATGCCTTGGATATCTTGCTCAATTTCATCCTGTTGATCAGTTGCTCGCTGCTTATTGTGGTGGCGATTGATATCCCGTTCCAGATCTGGCAACACGCCGATCAATTGAAGATGACCAAACAAGAAGTCAAAGACGAATTCAAAGACACTGAAGGTAAGCCGGAAGTGAAAGGCCGAATTCGTATGCTTCAAAGGGAAGCGGCTCAGCGTCGCATGATGGCAGACGTTCCTCAAGCGGATGTGATTGTGACCAACCCGGAACACTTTTCAGTGGCGCTGCGCTATAAGCAGAATCAAGACAAAGCACCAATTGTGGTTGCTAAAGGTGTCGACCACATGGCGATGAAGATCCGAGAGATTGCGCGTGCAAACGACATCTATATAGTTCCAGCGCCGCCATTGGCGAGGGCGCTTTATCACACCACTGAGCTAGAACAACAAATTCCTGACGGTCTGTTTACGGCTGTTGCGCAAGTGCTTGCATATGTTTTCCAGCTTAAACAGTACCGAAAACGAGGTGGTGAGCGACCAAAACTGCAAGATTCTAATATGCCGATCCCACCTGATTTACGTCATTAGATCAATTGCTTGAGCTCTGCGTGATGAACCCTGATAATAGCGAGCTAGCTAATCTTCCTTTTATAGAGGTGATGGCGATAATTTGACGTGAGATGTTGGTACAGTGTTTGCTGTAGTAGCCTGAACATTATAAGCCCATAGCAAACAGCCCTGACTAAGACCTAATCCACTTGTTCAGAGAGCTACAACATAGCGAAACTGTCTAGATTTATGAAATTCTCCCTGCCTTTTGCGGACAAGCTACCTAAAATCCCTAACCGTGCCATGCCTGCGATTGGTGCACCTATTATGGTACTTGCAACGCTTGCTATGGTGGTGTTGCCCATTCCAGCTTTCTTGTTGGATATGTTCTTCACCTTCAACATTGCACTGTCTATGGTTGTGCTACTGGTCTCGGTATATACCCGCAGGCCTTTAGACTTCGCTGCATTCCCGACCGTCCTGCTGATTGCGACTCTACTTCGATTGGCCTTGAACGTTGCTTCGACACGTGTGGTATTGCTTCATGGTCATGAAGGTGGCGACGCGGCCGGTAATGTGATTGAAGCCTTCGGTAACGTGGTTATCGGTGGTAACTATGCGGTAGGTCTAGTGGTGTTCTTGATTCTTATGATCATCAACTTCATGGTTGTAACCAAAGGTGCGGGTCGTATCTCGGAAGTAAGCGCGCGTTTCACGTTAGACGCCTTACCGGGTAAACAGATGGCAATCGATGCCGACTTGAACGCAGGTTTGATCGACCAAGACCAGGCGCGTCTGAGACGTTTTGAAGTAACCAAAGAAGCTGACTTCTACGGTTCGATGGACGGTGCTTCTAAGTTTGTTAAAGGCGATGCGATCGCTGGTATCTTAATCTTATTCATCAACATCATTGGTGGCTTGAGCATTGGTATGGCTCAGTTTGACCTTGGTTTTGGCGAAGCAATCGAAATCTATACACTACTGACTATCGGTGATGGTCTGGTAGCACAAATTCCATCTCTATTACTGTCTATTGCAGCTGCGATGATGGTAACGCGCCAAAATACTGATGAAGATATGGGTGAGCAACTTGTCTTCCAGATGTTCGACAATCCAAAAGCCTTGATGATCACCGCCGCCATCCTTGGCATCATGGGTATTGTTCCGGGTATGCCACATTTCTCGTTCTTGAGCCTTGCCATCGTTGCAGGCGCTGGGGCGTATTACATCGATAAAAAGAACAAGAAGAAGGCGGAAGAGCCTAACCTTCCGGCGACAGTTGAAGCGAATGGAGAAACAGGCTCTCAGAAGGAGCTCTCTTGGGATGATGTTCAACCTGTCGATATTATTGGTTTAGAAGTGGGTTACCGTTTAATTCCTTTGGTTGATAGAGACCAAGGTGGTGAATTGCTTGAACGCGTTAAAGGTGTGCGTAAAAAGCTGTCTCAAGACTTTGGTTTCTTGATCCCAGCGGTACACATTCGCGATAACCTAGAACTGACACCAAACAGCTACCGTATTACCCTGATGGGTGTTGCTGTGGGTGAAGCTGAGATTAAGCCAGACATGGAGCTCGCGATTAACCCGGGCCAAGTCTATGGCATGATCGATGGCGAGCCGACGATTGACCCTGCCTTTGGCCTTGAAGCGGTTTGGATTCGTGAAGAGCAGCGTGAACACGCACAAGCTCTAGGTTATACCGTTGTAGATTCTTCTACAGTACTGGCGACACACCTTAGCCAGCTGCTAACCAACAACGCATCGCAGCTCATTGGCCACGAAGAAGTTCAGAACTTACTTGAGATGCTCAGCCGCTCAACACCTAAGCTGGTGGAAGGTTTTGTACCGGATCAATTGCAGTTGGGTGTGGTTGTGAAAGTGCTACAGAACCTGCTGAATGAAGCGATTCCAATTCGTGACATTCGAACCATAGTCCAAACTTTGTCGGAGTATTCAGGTAAGAGTCAAGAACCTGACATACTTACTGCGGCGGTTCGCATCTCATTGAAACGATTAATTGTTCAGGAAATCAATGGTATAGAGCCCGAGTTACCAGTGATAACCTTGATTCCTGAGCTGGAACAAATCTTGCATCAAACCATGCAGGCATCCGGCGGAGAATCTGCTGGTATTGAACCTGGTTTAGCCGAACGTTTACAGACCTCTCTCAGCCACGCTACACAAGAGCAAGAGCTGAAAGGTGAGCCCGCGGTACTATTGACCTCTGGCGTGTTGCGTTCGACTCTGGCTAAGTTCGTGAAGAACACGATTCCAAGCTTGCGAGTCTTGTCTTACCAAGAAATACCGGACGAAAAGCAGATACGTATAGTACAAGCTGTTGGTAATTAAGCCGCCTAATTAGAACGGACAATCGAATTGAAAATTAAACGATTTTTTGCAAAAGATATGCGAACGGCTCTGCTCCAAGTTAAAGAAGAACTTGGTTCGGACGCAGTGATCATGTCTAACAAAAAGGTCGCAGGTGGCGTGGAAATTGTTGCCGCTATTGATGGCGAATCCAGCCCGTCGACAGCGAGCCAGAGATTAAATAAACCTCAGCAGCCTGCACAAAGCCAATATACGCAAATGGCCGCGCCCGCAGCTCCTGCTGGGCGACGTCAACTAGACGATGACAAGGTTAGCCTACAGTCGAATGTTGAAGGTGGACGCTCAATGACTAAGCGCTTTGCGAATATGCTTAAGCAATACAGTCATGGCGCCGATGATGAGCCACAGCATCGTGCAGAAAATGAAGATTCATTGTCAGCATTTCTCAATCGCCAATCAAGCACGGGCCATAAGCCTCATAGTCATCAGACTCAAAGCAATTTGCAGTCTCATGGCCATCAGCAATCTCACGGTAACCAACAGTCTCACGGAAATCTTGATTCTGCATTTGCTCGTGAAACGGGTTTGTCTAAGTTGATTGCTGAAGACCGCAGAGTAGAGCGCCCGACACCTCGCTTGGATCCTACCCGTTATGATCGTGGTCGAGGGAACACTCAGTCCAAAGGTTCTGATACTGAAATGGAAACGATGCGCGAAGAGATGACCTCAATTCGTCGTCTGTTAGAGCATCAAGTTTCTGGGTTGATGTGGCAAGAAGTTGAGCGCCGTGAACCACTGAGAGCCATGCTTATTAAGCGCCTTGAACGTATGGGTGTATCTGCAGAGCTTGCCGATCAAATGGCTTGCTACATTCCTGAAGATACTAAACCTGCACGTGCATGGAAGGCTCTGTTAGCTCTGGTTGCTGACCAAATCTCCGTTACACAAAAAGATATTTTAAAACGCGGCGGTATTGTGGCTCTACTTGGCCCAACCGGCGTGGGTAAAACAACGACTGTTGCAAAGCTAGCTGCACGTGCTGCCATGGAATATGGCGCTGATAACGTCGCACTAGTGACAACTGACACATATCGTATAGGTGCACATGAGCAGTTATCGATCTACGGCCGAATTATGGGTTGTCCTGTAAGAGTTGCTAAAGATTCTAGCGAACTGGCCGATGTAATATATCAGTTACGTAATCGTCGCCTGATTCTGGTCGATACTGCAGGCATGGGACAACGAGATGTTCGCCTATCTGAGCAGTTAGACACATTGATGCAAGAGAGTGGTTCCGTTATCAATAGCTACCTTGTGTTGCCTGCAACCGCGCAACGCAAAGTGCTGCAAGAAACAATTGAACACTTTAGAAGAATCCCGTTGTCGGGATGCATCATGACTAAGCTGGATGAATCCCTAAGTCTAGGTGAATTCATCAGTGTCGTAATACAAAATGCATTACCAGTTGCTTACATAGCAAATGGTCAACGAGTTCCTGAAGATATCGTTATAGCTCAGCCAAAGTACATGATTGCTAAGGCTAATGAGCTATTAGAAAAATCTACAGAGAATGAACCTCATTACTGGAATAGCGATTCTGAAGGGCTCTAGGCGGCGGATAAATATGAATGAAAATATGATACATGACCAAGCTAGCGGCCTCCGTCGCTTAACCAAGCCTTCACTCACCAAAGTTATCGCTGTAACCGGTGGTAAGGGAGGCGTTGGTAAATCTAATGTGACGTTAGGTATGGCTATTTGCATGGCGCGCCAAGGCAAAAAAGTCATGGTGCTAGATGCCGATTTAGGACTAGCGAACGTCGATATCATGCTAGGTATTCGTTCTAAACGAAACCTTGGGCATGTGTTGGCTGGCGAATGTGAACTTAAGGATGCGATTGTCGAAGGGCCGCACGGAATTAAAATTATTCCAGCGACATCGGGCACTCAAAGCATGACTGAACTTTCACACGCACAGCATGCTGGTTTGATTCGCGCATTCGGTTCGCTTGAAGACGAGATGGATATCTTGTTGGTTGATACCGCAGCCGGTATTTCGGACATGGTGATCAGCTTCTCAAGAGCGGCGCAAGACGTGGTTGTCGTGGTATGTGATGAACCTACCTCGATCACGGATGCATATGCTTTGATTAAGCTTTTAAGCAGAGAACACCAAGTTCAGCGATTCAAAGTTGTTGCAAATATGGTCAGAAGCTACCGCGAAGGCCGAGAATTATTTGCAAAGTTGACTTTGGTCACAGAGCGCTTCTTGAATGTGAGCCTCGAACTCGTAGCATGTATTCCTTTAGATGATAAAGTACGTCAATCAGTCAAGAGACAGAAAATCGTAGTCGATGCGTTTCCTCGCTCTCCAGCTGCATTGGCAATCAGCTCTTTGGCTAACAAAGCCTTGACCTGGCCAATACCAAAAACACCGAGCGGACACTTGGAGTTCTTTGTTGAAAGGCTGCTGAATCGTACTGAATTTATAGAGGAACCATTTGGTGAATAAAGCGCTTACTTACGACCAACACGCTAATCACAATAGCCAACAGGCTTTTTTTGAGAAGTACTCTGTGTTGGTTAAACGTATCGCTCATCACTTGTTGGGGCGATTACCGCCTAATGTATTGGTTGATGACTTAATTCAAGCTGGCATGATCGGCTTGATTGAAGCGCAACAAAACTATGATGGTACCAAAGGCGCAAGCTTTGAGACGTATGCTGGTATTCGGATTCGCGGGGCAATGTTGGATGACATTCGCCGTGGGGACTGGGTGCCGAGATCGGTTCATAAGAACAATCGAGAAATCAGCAGTGCAATTGCGGAATTAGAGGGTATCCTCAACCGCGACCCGAGTGATGCCGAAGTGGCAAAACACATGGGGCTCAGTTTAGAGCAGTATCACAGTGCTTTAACTGACATTAATTGCTCAAGACTGGTTGGAATTGAAGATTTAGGCGTCTCAGATGATGTAATATCTCCGAATGAAGACTCTCAAGATAATACGCCTTTTCAAGGGGTTGCTGATGAGTCATTCCGCCAAGCTTTGATCGATTCGATAAAACAACTTCCGGAAAGGGAAGGCCTTGTGCTTTCGCTTTATTACGACGAAGAACTCAATTTAAAAGAGATTGGGGAAGTGTTAGGTGTCAGCGAATCTCGTGTCAGCCAAATACTGAGCCAATCTATGCAGCGTTTACGCACTAAGTTAAGTGCTTGGACACAGAACGACTAACAACACTGATCCTATTCAGTGGAGGCTAATTTGAACAAAAACATGAAAATTCTCATTGTTGATGATTTTTCAACGATGCGCCGAATTGTTAAAAACCTACTTCGCGATTTAGGTTTCAACAACACTCAAGAAGCAGATGATGGCTTGACCGCGTTACCTATGCTGAAAAAAGGCGAATTTGATTTCGTGGTAACTGACTGGAACATGCCAGGCATGCAAGGGATTGACCTGCTTAAACACATTCGCGCAGACGCAGAACTTAAGCACCTTCCAGTGCTTATGATCACAGCTGAAGCGAAGCGTGAGCAGATCATCGAAGCTGCGCAAGCGGGTGTTAATGGTTACATTGTGAAGCCTTTCACTGCTGCAACGCTGAAAGAGAAACTTGATAAGATTTTTGATCGCTTATAAGCATCAATAAATTTAGGCACTTCTAGGTAAACACTGACTGATAAGTTATCTGTTTATCTCGATAGCCTAAGCGCACAAAGTATGCGGAGTAAGGCCGAATTCAGGATGATTTCATTAGAACAAGCAAAAAAATTAGTAGAGCTGCTTGAGAACGATGAGCAGCAAAATGCTGATTCTCTTGTGAGAAGCATTTATGAAGATAACTTTAGTCTTCAAGACAATCCAATGCTTCAAGAAATAGGAAGTCTGACACGCGACCTCCACGACTCTTTGACTCAATTCAATTTCGATGAACGCATCAGCGTTATCGCAAATGACGAAATCCCTGATGCAAGGGATCGCCTTCAGTATGTCATTGATAAAACGGAAGTTGCGGCAAATAAGACGATGGACGCTGTCGATCGCTGTATGCCAATCGCAGACAACCTACACGAGTGTTTACTTCAAGTAAGGCCTCAATGGAATGAACTGATGCATGGCCGCATTGAGCTGGCACAATTTAAAGCTTTATGTCACCGCATTGATGGATTGCTTGTCCAAGTAGAAGGCGACAGTACTGAACTACGCGGACAATTGACTGAAATCTTGATGGCTCAGGATTTCCAAGATTTAACTGGGCAGATAATTAGCAAAGTTATTACCTTGGTGAATGAGGTGGAAGGACGTTTGGTCGAGATTCTCACGGTATTCGGTGCGAATCAAAAAGAGCCAACTCCAGAGTCAGAGAAGAAAGCATCGATTGCGCCTGAAGGTCCAATTATGAACCCAGAAGAGCGCGAAGACGCTGTCGCATCTCAAGATGAAGTCGACGATTTGTTATCCAGTCTTGGATTTTAAAGGTAACGTATGAGCTACGATTTAGACGAAGATATTCTTCAGGACTTTTTAGTCGAAGCAGGAGAGATCCTTGAACTCCTATCAGAACAACTGGTAGAGCTTGAGAATAACCCTGACGACAAAGACCTATTAAATGCTATTTTCCGTGGTTTCCATACAGTAAAAGGTGGTGCTGGTTTCCTAGCATTAACTGAGCTGGTGGATACTTGTCATGGTGCTGAGAATGTGTTCGACATTCTGCGAAACGGCCAACGCAGCGTAACATCAGGTTTGATGGATACCATGCTGCAGGCGCTAGATACAGTCAATGTACAGTTTCGCGCCGTGCAAGATCAGGAACCTTTAGTGCCAGCCGACCAATCTTTATTGGATGAACTTCACCGTCTCTGTAAACCAGAGTCTGCGGATGAAGTGGCACCAGTAGAAGCGCCTGCACCTATTATCCCTGAACCTGTTGTTGCAGCGCCTGAGCCTGTTATTGCTCCGGAACCTACTGCTGAAAGCTCAAACATCAATGCATCTTCAGTCGATGATATCTCTGAAGATGAGTTTGAACGCTTGCTTGATGAGCTTCACGGTAAAGGTGGTTCACCAACAGCGCCTTCTGCACCAACACCGCCGCCAGCACCCGCTGCACCTCAGTCTGTTGCTGACAGTGGTGATATTACTGATGACGAATTTGAAAAGTTATTAGATGAATTGCACGGTGCGGGTAAGAGCCCGACAGCGGCAAGTTCAACGCCTCCTCCACCGCCAACGCCGCCAGCAGCACCTGTTTCGGCGATGTCTGAAGGCGATGATCTGATGACTGACGAAGAGTTCGAGAAGTTACTTGACCAACTACATGGCTCAGGTAATGGACCTTCGATTGAAGAATTGGATGCCGCGACTAAGCCAGCAGAAGTTAAGGCAGTAGCACCTCAAGCTGCGCCTAAACCTGCTGCGCCAGTTGCCGTTAAAGCTGAGCCAAAACCGAGCGCTCCAGCAAAAGCTGAAGTTAAAGTGCCGGCTAAGAAGCAACAAGCTGAAGCGACAGTTCGTGTTGATACATCAACACTGGACACCATCATGAACATGGTGGGTGAACTGGTATTGGTGCGTAACCGACTAGTCAGCCTAGGCCTCAACAGCAACGACGAAGAAATGTCGAAAGCTGTCTCTAACTTAGATGTTGTTACTGCAGACCTTCAAGGTGCGGTAATGAAGACTCGTATGCAGCCGATCAAGAAAGTATTTGGTCGCTTCCCACGAGTTGTCCGTGACCTTGCTCGTAGCTTGAAGAAAGACATCGTTCTTGAAATGCGTGGCGAAGAAACGGACCTTGATAAAAACTTAGTAGAAGCACTTGCTGATCCCCTGATTCACTTGGTGAGAAACTCTGTCGATCATGGTATTGAAATGCCAAACGACCGTGTTGCTGCGGGTAAATCACAAACGGGTAAAGTGATTCTGTCTGCCTCTCAAGAAGGTGACCACATTGAACTGGCTATCGTTGATGACGGTGGCGGTATGGACCCTGATAAGCTTCGTGCTATCGCGGTTAAACGTGGCCTGATGGATGAAGATGCAGCGTCTCGCTTATCAAATAAAGAGTGTTTTAACCTGATTTTTGCTCCTGGCTTCTCAAGCAAAGAGCAGATCTCGGATATCTCTGGTCGTGGTGTGGGTATGGACGTTGTGAAAACAGCGATCAACACACTGAACGGCTCTATTGATATTGATTCAGAAATGGGACAGGGCACCAAGATCACCATCAAGGTTCCACTAACCCTAGCGATTCTACCAACCTTGATGGTCGGTGTTGCCGGTCATCCATTTGCATTGCCATTGGCTTCTGTAAACGAGATCTTCCACCTAGATTTAAGCCGCACAAACGTGGTTGATGGCCAGCTGACGATTATCGTTCGCGATAAGTCTATTCCGTTGTTCTACTTGCAAAACTGGCTTGCTCCTAAAGCGGGTATTGTTGAGCTGCGTAAAGGGCACGGCCATGTTGTTATCGTACAACTTGGTAGCCAACGTGTTGGTTTTGTTGTCGATACGCTTATTGGCCAAGAAGAAGTAGTCATCAAGCCGCTTGATAAGCTTCTGCAAGGCACGCCAGGAATGGCAGGCGCGACAATTACAAGTGACGGACACATTGCATTGATTCTAGATGTGCCGGACTTGTTGAAGCAGTACGCAGCAGCGTCAAGAATTTAATTTAAGGATAAATATGGCGATTAAAGTATTAGTCGTTGATGATTCGAGTTTTTTTCGTCGTCGCGTTAGCGAGATCATCAACTCAGAGGCTCGCCTAGAAGTCATTGATGTTGCAGTAAACGGTAAAGAAGCCGTTGAGAAAGCGAAACAGCTAAGACCTGACGTAATCACGATGGATATTGAAATGCCTGTCATGGACGGTATCACTGCCGTTCGTGAAATCATGGCCGCGTCTCCAACGCCTATTTTGATGTTTTCATCGTTAACGCATGATGGAGCGAGAGCAACGTTAGATGCGTTAGATGCAGGTGCTCTCGACTTCCTTCCTAAGAAGTTTGAAGACATTGCACGTAACCGCGACGATGCAGTTGCATTGCTTCAACAGCGTGTGATTCAGATTGCAGCAAAGCGTGCGTTTATGCGCCGTGCTCCTATTGCGCCGAGAGCGACTGCGACGACTGCAACATCTACGCCATTGCGCCAACCGATTTCAACAGCAGCTTCGACTTCGACAGCGAAGCCTGCGGTTGCATCAATGGCGAAATTCAGAGCGTCAGGTAAGAAGTATCAATTAACAGCAATTGGTACGTCGACTGGCGGCCCTGTTGCTCTACAGAAGATTTTGACTCGCATCCCTGCTAACTATCCACACCCAATTGTGTTAGTTCAGCATATGCCAGCAACATTCACAGCGGCTTTTGCTAGTCGCTTGAACACCTTGTGTAAGATTGAAGTTCGCGAAGCGCAAGACGGTGATGTGTTAAAACCTGGCGTGGCGTATCTTGCTCCAGGTGGTAAACAGATGATGGTTGATGGCCGCGCAGGGTCTGCACGTCTAAGAATTATCGATGGCGGCGACCGCATGAACTACAAGCCTTGTGTGGATGTCACATTCGGCTCTGCAGCGAAGATCTACGGCGACAAAGTGTTGTCTATGATCCTGACTGGTATGGGCGCAGATGGTCGAGAAGGTTCGCGTATGTTGAAAACTGCGGGCTCGACAATTTGGGCACAAGACGAAGATAGCTGTGTTGTATATGGTATGCCTCAAGCTGTAGCAAAAGCTGGCATTTCTACTGAAGACCTCCCTCTAGACCGTATCGCGGAAAGGATCTTGGTCGAAGTTGGGTTAGCTTAGGTAAATCGAAATGATTGTTTGGAGTGTTGCAAACCAAAAAGGTGGTGTTGGTAAAACGACCACGACCGTGACTCTAGCAGGTTTACTTGCGTTGAAGGGGCACCGTGTTCTGTTGGTTGATACTGACCCACATGCATCACTGACCACCTATCTGGGTTACGATTCAGATACGGTGGAATCGAGCCTGTTTGATCTGTTCCAGTTGCGTGAGTTTAACGTGCAGACGGTAAGACCTTTGCTTTTACAAACAGAAGTCGAAGGTATCGATATTATCCCTGCGCACATGTCTTTGGCGACATTAGACCGTGTAATGGGAAATCGAAGCGGCATGGGGTTGATCTTGAAGCGTGCTTTAGCCGCTTTGAAAGACGACTATGACTATGTATTGATCGATTGCCCGCCAATTCTGGGTGTGATGATGGTCAATGCATTGGCTGCTAGCGATCGTATATTGATTCCGGTACAGACTGAGTTTTTGGCGATGAAGGGCTTAGAGCGCATGATTCGCACTTTGACCATCATGCAGAAGTCTCGCAAAACACCGTTTAAGGTTACGATTGTCCCAACGATGTACGACAAGCGAACCAAAGCCTCACTGCAAACATTAACGCAGCTCAAAGATGATTACCCAAACCAAGTTTGGACGTCTGCTGTGCCGATTGATACCAAGTTTCGAGATGCGAGCCTAAAGCGCTTGCCAGCCTCTCATTTTGCATCGGGTAGCCGTGGTGTATTTGCTTATAAACAGTTGCTTATTTATCTCGAAAGGTTGGCGATAAATGAGCGCGAATAAAGAATCAACATTGGCGCAGCCAAGTCTCTCCAGTGAACAAGCACTGGATGATTATTTTACTGCGCTGTTAGGTGATGAAAGCTTTGAATCTGACGATTTTTTTGTTGACGAGTCGAGCGACGAATCACAATCTGAAGAGCCAGAGCCAGAGCCA
>NZ_JBFRPB010000013.1:76553-77499 GCF_041471785.1 Vibrio sp. 10N.261.51.C6
GCCAGAGCCAGAGCCAGAGCGCCAATTTTCGAGTCACCACTCTAGCTACGCCGAAATACGCGCGGCTGAGTTTGAGGTTCCTAACCTTGAAGATGTTCAGAAACTACTCAGCCGTTTAGAGGCGACCAATGTTGTTGATGAACTGAACCTTGATGAGTTGATGGATCAGAACACCCAGAAAATCGCCCAGCAAGCAGACATGCAAATGTTTGATGCCGCGGTTGAGTCTGTTCAAGTGTTCGAAGAGCCAGAGATTCAGGATTGGAATCTTCCAGAACCCGATTTATCAATTGTTTTAGAGCCACCTGTTGAATCGCAGCAAATTGAAGAGTTACAAGCTGAATCGTTGGAGACGGAACAAGTAGAAGTTAAGGCTGTTGAGCCTGAACTTGACGTTCCTGATCCCGAGACAGTTATTGAACCCGAAACTCAAGCAGGAGGTGCTGACCAGTTTACCTCTTGGGAAAGTACGGTTCGCAAAGAAGACTTTCAAGTCTTGTATTTTGATGTAAACGGCGTGACCTTTGCGGTGCCACTTGATGAGCTTGGCGGCATCCATCGCCTTGAAGAGTTAAGTCATATCATTGGTAAGCCAGCTTGGTATTTGGGTTTACAAACCAACCGTGATAGTCAGCTAGATGTGGTCGACACCGCAAAATGGGTGATGTCTGAGAAACTATCAGGTGACGAATACAAAGAAAACTATCAATATATAGTGATGCTTGGAGAGAGCTTGTGGGGCCTGGCGGGCACAGAGCTCAAAGGCACCGAGCTACTTAATACAGACAAAGTACGTTGGCGAGAAATGGCAGGGAAACGCCCATGGCTCGCTGGTATGGTAAAAGAAAAAATGTGTGCTTTGATTCATGTTGAAGCATTAATCGCCATGCTAAACGCAGGGCTAGATGTAAAAGCATTAAGCTAGTAATAAGCATTGGGCTAACAA
>NZ_JBFRPB010000013.1:78195-150912 GCF_041471785.1 Vibrio sp. 10N.261.51.C6
AATAAGCATTGGGCTAACAATAAGCATTGGGCTAACAATAAGCATCAAGTTAATAATAGTGGTCGGTAACGACGGCAAGAGGATTATCTATGTCTCATATGAGTGAAGTTGAAGTAAGAAAAGAGCAAACGAATGATGAAGTACTTCAATGGGTGACTTTCCAGCTAGAAGAAGAAACTTACGGCATCAACGTAATGCAAGTACGTGAAGTACTACGTTACAGCGAAATTGCTCCAGTACCGGGTGCTCCAGATTACGTTCTAGGTATTATTAACCTACGTGGTAACGTTGTTACTGTTATCGACACTCGTTCTCGCTTTGGTTTGATGCAAGGTGAAATCACAGACAACACTCGTATCATCGTTATTGAATCTGAGCGTCAAGTAATTGGCATTCTAGTAGATAGCGTTGCTGAAGTGGTTTACCTGCGTTCTTCTGAAATCGACACAACGCCAAGTGTTGGTACTGATGAAAGTGCTAAGTTCATCCAAGGTGTAAGTAACCGAGATGGCAAGCTACTTATCTTAGTAGATCTAAACAAACTACTAAGCGAAGACGAATGGGATGAGATGGCTCACCTGTAATGTTTGAAGCGCTTCCTTTAAGCCCTGTCGCTCTGATATCAGGCGTTGGGGTTTTTACGTTATTTATCCTGATTTTGATTAGCAAAGTAAAACGTGCGATTCAAAAGCAGCTCGATCAGTCACGCCTGCAAGTTCGTAACTTGGACAAAGAGCTTCAAAAATCGAGTAAGCAATTACTTGAGGTTCGCTCTGTTGTGGTTGGCCTTGGCCAGAAAGTGACTGAACAACAAGATCTTATCAAACATTTGAATGAACGTATTGTTGAGCTGGAACATGCGGATACCGATGGACGTTTGTACACACGTGCAACGAAAATGGTTCAGCTTGGCGCTGGGATTAACGAGTTAATTGAAGAATGTGAATTACCCAAAGCAGAAGCTGAGCTGATGATGTCTCTGCAGAACAAGCTTGCTGGTAAAGAGAAAATTCCTTCATTACGAAGCGACCCTTCATCGTACGATCAGCAACCCGATGCCTCTCGCGATCGCAGAGACCCGCCTCGACGTCGTTAAATTGAGCGCTTAATTCGTATTGAGCAATTGATGTTTATTACGTATTCCTCTTAAAAGAAGCTTCGGCTTCTTTTTTTATGCCTGTCCGATCTATATAGAACGATGTTTATAAGTGCTTGTATCTACGACAATATCTTGTTTGTTGATGAAAATGTGTAAATTGTGATGAGGTGGTAACAGTTTCTTACCGACTTTGTTCTATCGAAAACGCCTAGTCCTGTTTTGTCACCATGTTGGTGTGCTACTATAGCGCTCTCATTACTCGACTAAATTTACCTATGCTAGAAGTCTCAAATTTAACTGCTATTCGTGACGACAGGATTCTGTTTGAATCGTTGTCTTTTCAATTGAAACCAGGTGAGCTGGTTCAAGTTGAAGGTCGTAACGGTACCGGGAAAACGACACTCCTTAGGATTATTACTGGCTTAGGCGATCGCGATGACGGCACTATCTCTTGGGACGGTGAGTCTATTGAATCGAGTCGAGATGTTTATCATCAAAATTTACTTTTTCTTGGTCACCAAACAGGCATAAAGCGCGAGCTTAGTGCTTATGAGAATCTGAGCTTTTATCAGTCGATTCACAGTGGCGGTACCAGCAAAGAAGAGCTTTATCACGCGCTGGCTCAAGTCGGGCTTGCGGGCAGAGAAGACGTACCTGCGGGGCAACTTTCAGCAGGCCAACAACGCCGAGTTGCGTTGGCTCGCCTTTGGTTGAGCAAGCAAATGTTGTGGATTCTTGATGAGCCGCTGACTGCCATTGATAAGCAGGGCGTGAAAGTTCTCGAATCTCTTTTTTCTCAGCATGCAGACAACGGTGGCATTGTGTTGTTAACCACACACCAAGATATGTTTGCTGATAGCCCGAAACTAAGAAAAATAAAGTTGGGTGAGTAATATGATCTCTTCAATGACCACGATTATCCGACGCGAACTGCTTATCGCGTTTCGACGTCAAGCGGATATCTTTAACCCTTTGTGGTTCTTCATCATTGTTATCACGCTTTTCCCTTTGAGTATTGGCCCAGAGCCAAACCTACTTGCGCGTATTGCTGCGGGTATTGTTTGGGTGGCCGCTTTGCTCTCTGCATTGCTCTCTTTAGAGCGTCTTTTCCGTGATGATTTTCAAGATGGCGCCCTTGAACAGATGATGCTGATGCCAATCCCGTTGCAGTTGGTAGTATTGTCCAAAGTCATAGCACACTGGTTGTTGACCGGGTTACCATTGATTTTAATCAGCCCATTATTGGCTGTTTTGTTGTCTTTAGATTTTGATACATGGCTCTCAGTTGTGTTGACCTTGCTGGTAGGAACACCCGCATTGAGTTTTATTGGTGCGATTGGTGTTGCGTTAACCGTTGGGTTACAGAAGGGCGGAGTCCTGTTAAGCCTGTTAATCTTGCCGCTTTACATCCCCATTTTAATCTTCGCGACGTCAGCAATTGACGCTGCGGCTTTGGGCGTTGCATACAACGGTCAATTGGCGGTGCTTGGGGCAATGTTAATGGGTGCGATGACTATGACGCCTTTTGCGATCAGTGCCGCACTTAGAGTAAGTGTGAACTGATTGGGGTTCCGTTATCGTATAGCCAATGTGAACCAAATGTGTCGATTGGACTCATAGAGTCAATAAAACTGAAAGCAAGACAAATAAAATTATTATAATTATAGCTTTAATAGCTGTAAGCAATATGAAGTAAGAGTGAGATTACAACATGTGGAAATGGCTCCATCCCTATGCCAAAGCAGAAACCTCTTATCAGCTTGCTGGTAAACTTTTGCCATGGTTTTCGATCCTAGCGCTATTGTGTCTATCCGTCGGTACCGTGTGGGGGCTTGCATTTGCGCCTTCTGATTACCAACAAGGCGATAGCTTCCGTATCATCTACATCCATGTTCCGTCTGCAATCTGGTCGATGGGCGTTTACATGTCGATGGCGATTGCTGCCTTTATCGGTTTGGTATGGCAGGTAAGGCTATCAGACATGGCCGCACTGGCGATGGCACCGATTGGCGCTGTGTTTACCTTCATTGCGTTACTAACTGGCGCAGTTTGGGGTAAACCAATGTGGGGTGCTTGGTGGGTTTGGGATGCGCGTTTAACCTCAGAGCTGATTCTTCTATTCCTATACTTGGGTGTGATCGCACTACACCACGCTTTTGACGACCAAAAAACAGCAGCGAAAGCGGCAGGCATTTTGGCTATCGTTGGTGTCATCAACCTCCCTATCATTCACTTCTCTGTAGAGTGGTGGAATACACTTCATCAAGGCGCGACCATTACTAAGTTCGCAAAACCTTCGATCTCAAGTGACATGCTATGGCCGCTTCTTCTTAACATCTTCGGCTTCGCTTTCTTCTTTGGCGCTTTAACCATGATTCGTTTCCGTAACGAAATCATCAGTAAAGAAAGTCACCGTCCATGGGTTCGCAAGCTTGCGGCTGAAAAAGCGTAGTAGGGTAGGTAATTATGTATTTTGAATCTTTGAGTGATTTCTTAGCCATGGGAGGTTATGCCTCGTATGTCTGGAGTGCATTTGGAATCACATTCCTCGCGATGATCATTTTACTGGTCGTAAGCGTTCGTCGTGGTAAGCAATTACTAAATGAAGTACAAGCTAAGATTGATCGTCAAGCTCGTATCGATGCAGCAAAAAATATGGAGAACACTCTATGAACCCAAGACGTAAAAAGAGGCTGGGCATTGTCTTAGCGATCTTTTTTGGTATCAGTGCGACTGTTGGATTGATGGTTTACGCACTTAACCAGAACATGGATCTGTTCTACACACCAACTGAGCTGGTCAACGGCAAAGATGGTAAAAAGCCTGAAGTTGGTCAACGCCTACGTATTGGTGGCATGGTCGTAGTCGGCTCTGTAAGCCGTGACAATGAATCACTACGTGTAAGCTTCGATTTGGCGGATGTAGGCCCTAAAGTAACAATTCTATACGATGGTATCCTTCCTGATCTTTTCCGTGAAGGCCAAGGTATTGTTGCTCAGGGTGTCCTTAAAAATGCAACGACAATCGAAGCGTTTGAGGTGTTGGCAAAGCACGATGAAGAGTACATGCCTTCTGAAGTTGCGGAAGCAATGAAGAAAACCCATGAGCCTTTGCAATACACGACTGAACAAAAAGAAGGAAATGCTCAATGATAGCCGAGATCGGCCATTTTGCGATGATCCTGTCCTTGGGACTTGCATTGCTGCTAAGCGTGCTCCCATTGTATGGAGCCGCTCGAAATAACACATTATTGATGAACAGCGCACGACCGTTGTCGTGGGGTATGTTCGGATTCTTAGCGATTTCGTTCTTTATCTTGTGTTACGCGTTTTACACAAATGATTTTACGATTCAATACGTAGCAAGTAACTCAAACAGCCAACTACCTTGGTACTACCGAATTACGGCGGTTTGGGGTGCGCACGAAGGTTCATTACTTCTTTGGGTTCTCATCCAAGCGGGTTGGACTGTAGCAGTAGCGACATTCAGTCGTGGTATGCCTCAAGAGTCTGTGGCTCGCGTTTTGGCTATCATGGGTCTGATTACTGTCGGCTTCTTGCTGTTCATTATCGTGACGTCTAACCCGTTCTTACGTACATTGCCTTTCTTCCCTGTTGATGGCCGTGACCTGAACCCACTACTGCAAGATCCGGGTTTGATTATTCACCCGCCAATGCTTTACATGGGTTATGTAGGTTTCTCTGTTGCGTTCTCTTTCGCAATCGCTTCTCTAATGAGTGGTCGTCTTGATACGGCATGGGCTCGTTGGTCGCGTCCTTGGACAATCGCAGCTTGGTTATTCCTAACGGTAGGTATCGCACTAGGTTCATGGTGGGCTTACTACGAACTTGGCTGGGGTGGCTGGTGGTTCTGGGATCCAGTAGAAAACGCTTCATTCATGCCTTGGTTGGCTGGTACTGCTCTAATGCACTCACTAGCGGTAACTGAAAAGCGTGGCACATTTAAAGCTTGGACAGTACTGCTGGCTATCTCTGCATTCTCGCTAAGCTTACTAGGGACATTCTTAGTTCGTTCGGGCATCTTGGTATCGGTTCACGCATTCGCGTCGGATCCTGCTCGTGGTATGTTTATTCTAGGTTTCCTAGTCTTTGTTATCGGTGGTTCACTGCTGTTGTTTGCTATTAAAGGCGCATCGGTTCGTGTTCGCGGTAACTTCGATCTGGTTTCTCGTGAAAACGCACTGCTTGGTAACAACATCTTACTGATTGCAGCGCTTGTCGTTGTGTTAGTAGGTACGCTACTGCCATTAGTTCACAAACAGTTAGGCTTGGGCTCGGTATCTATCGGCGCACCATTCTTTGATATGTTGTTCTTCTGGTTAATGATCCCGTTCTCGTTCCTGCTTGGTATCGGTCCTCTGATCCGATGGAAACGTGACAACCTGTCTAAGCTTGTTAAACCAATGCTGATTTCAGGTGCATTCTCACTTGGCTTGAGTGCGCTAATGGTTGCTCTACTGGCTGACCGCTTCAGTGGTACTGCGTTTGCTGGTTGGGTAATGGCGTTCTGGATCATCTTCATGCACGGCTTTGAGCTGCATGAGCGTGCGACTCACCGTCATACATTCTTGAAAGGTCTAACTAAGCTACCTCGTAGCCACTGGGCAATGATGTGTGGTCACATAGGTTTAGCCGTGACAGTGATTGGTATCGCGATGGTGCAAAACTACAGCATCGAACGTGATGTACGTCTGGCGCCAGGTGAAAGCTACCAGCTTGAAGAATACAGCTTCCTGTTTACAGGGGTTCGTGACAAAGATGGTCCTAACTACGATGGTTACATTGCTGACTTTGAAATTACTAAAGAAGGCAAATACATCAACACGCTTCACGCTGAAAAACGTTTCTACACCACAGCTAAGTCTATGATGACAGAAGCAGCGATTGACCGTGGCGTAACGCGCGACCTTTACATTGCAATGGGTGAACGTTTAGACGACAACAAATCTTGGGCTGTACGTATCTACTACAAACCATTTGTACGTTGGATCTGGGCAGGTTCTTTGATTATGTCGATTGGTGGCGCTATTGCTATCAGTGACCGTCGTTACCGTTTCCGTAAGCCAATCAAAAAGTCGGCTGAAGAGCAGGAGGCTTAATTCGAATGAACAAGAAGATTTTATTCATTCCATTGATTGCGTTCATGGTTCTAGCTGGAATCTTTGCAACGCAATTAATGCGCAATCAGTCGGGCGATGACCCAACTAAGCTAGAATCCGTATTGATTGGTAAGCCTGTTCCTGAGTTTGGTCTAGAAGACTTAGAACAACCAGGTAAGTTTCATGATCAAGCGATCTTTAAAGGCGAGCCACTGCTTCTTAACGTGTGGGCGACTTGGTGTCCTACTTGTTATGCAGAGCACTCTTACCTGAACAAGCTTGCGGATCAAGGCGTTAAGATCATTGGTCTTAACTACAAAGATGATCGCAACAAAGCGGTTGGTTGGCTAAAAGAGTTGGGTAACCCGTACCTAATTAGCCTGTTTGATGGTAATGGCATGCTAGGCCTTGACCTTGGCGTGTATGGCGCGCCTGAAACTTTCCTAATCGATGCTAACGGCGTAGTTCGCTACCGCCATGTTGGTGATGTGAACCCAACCAACTGGGCATCGACGCTTGAGCCGATGTATCAAGAGTTGTTGGAGGAATCGAAATGATTAGAAAGGCATTGATTACTCTATTTGCTACGTTCGCAATCTCAGCGACGGTTTCTGCTGCACCTATCGAGTTCCATGAATTTGATACCGTAGATCAAGAGCAGCAGTTCAAAGAGCTAAGCAATACATTACGCTGCCCTAAATGTCAGAACAACACGATTGGTGATTCGAACGCTGAGTTAGCGGTCGACTTACGTCAAAAAGTGTACGAGATGACAAAAGACGGTAAGTCGAAGCAAGATATCATTGATTACATGATTGCTCGCTACGGTAACTTTGTGACTTACAATCCACCACTGACACTAGCAACATCGATCCTTTGGATTGGTCCGTTTGCGGTGGTTGTGTTTGGATTTGGCTTGATCATTTTGCGAAGCAGAAAGTCAAAATCGAAAGCAGCAACAGAGTCAGATCAAGACTGGGATGCAGATAAAGAAGCACGTTTAAAAGCGTTACTCGATGAAGAGAACGACGGAGATAAACAGTAATGACTCTATTTTGGATTTCTACCATTATCCTTTCGCTAGCAGCAATCTTGTTGATTGTTCTGCCTTTTATTAATAAAAAGGCAAACAATGACGATGTGCTTCGTGATGAGCTGAATAAAGCATTCTATAAAGACCGTCTCGATGAGCTAGAAGTAGAAGCTGAAGAAGGCCTTGTTGATAACCAACAAGAACTGATCGATGATTTGAAACAGTCTCTGCTTGATGATGTTCCTGCACAAGAAGAGATGAAGAAGACTCAAATCTCTACGCTTGGTGTGGTTGTACCGTCGATCATCCTTGTCGTCGTTGTGACTTATGGTATGTACTTTAAGTTCGGCGCGTTGGACAAAGTTCAACACTGGCAAGAAGTGAGCTCGAACCTTCCTGAATTGTCTAAAAAGCTAATGTCATCGGAAGGTGGTGCACTAACGGATGATGAGTTGGAAGATTTGACTCTAGCGCTTCGTACTCGTCTGCATTACCAACCAAAAGATTCAACAGGTTGGTTGCTACTCGGTCGTATTGCACTGGCTAACCGCGACGCTGAAACAGCAAAAGATTCTATGGAACGAGCTTACAAGCTTGAACCTAAGAATGAAGATGTTCAGTTAGGTTTCGCACAAGCACTGATGCTTTCTCCTGATGAAGCTGATCAAAACCAAGCTCGTTTGATTTTGAGCCGTTTGATTCAAAACGATTACGTTGACCTTCGTGTGTTCTCACTGCTTGCGTTTGATGCGTTTGAGCGTCAAGACTACCCAGGTGCGGTGAAGTACTGGAGCATCATGCAGCAGATGATTGGTCCACAAGACAGTCGCTATGAAATGCTTTCGCGCAGTATTGAAAGTGCTCAGAAGAAAATGGGCGACAATATGGGTGTCGACCAAGGTAAGACTGTTGCTGTAACGCTCGATCTATCTGCAGACGTGAATGCTGACCCTAACTCAGTGTTAATTGTTTCAGTACACAGAGCAGATGGTTCTCCAATGCCTATCGCAGCCGCTCGTTACCCACTAGGGACTTTCCCTCGCACTGTTGTGCTAGATGACGGCAACAGCATGCTGGAAGGACAAGAGCTGTCTAGCCTTGAAACTCTGATGGTTAGAGCTAGGCTTGATACAGACGGCAACGTTTCAACTCGCGAAGGCGATTGGTACGGTGAAAGTGAAGTGGTTGAACTGGGTGCTCCAGTTACCATTGATATCAATAAGCAATATTAATCATCACTTTGCATAGGTGTTATCTATTCCGATTTGCAGATAAACGGTATAGACTTAGCCAAACAATTGAGGCCAGCGATTGCTGGCCTTTTTTATTATTTGAATTCCTTATGGAAAAGGTGATATGTCTGTCAGTGTTTTAAGACTCTCGAGTTTACTTTTTATCGCAAGCTTAACGGTTGGGTGTTCAAGCGCGCCGGACGAAAGTGTTGACGATGATAACCTCGAAACCTCTGAATACGTCGAAGAGTCCCACCCCAATGATCCTTTTGAAGGTTTCAACCGAGCGATGTGGGATATCAACTACGAATATCTAGATCCTTACTTAGTTCGCCCTGTTTCCCTCGCTTATGTTGACTACACCCCTGTGCCAGTGCGTTCTGGTATCTCCAATTTCCTAGCCAACTTAGACGAACCATCAAGCATGGTTAACAACCTTATTATGGGCAATGGTGAAAAAGCACTCGACCATTTCAATCGTTTTTGGATTAACTCAACGATTGGTTTGTTAGGCTTAATCGATATTGCTAGTGAAGCTGGGATTACCAAGTACGATGATAAGTCGTTCTCTGATGCGATTGGTCATTACGGAGTAGGGAATGGTCCGTACTTCATGGTGCCGGGTTATGGTCCACTAACAACGCGTGAAGTAACTGAAACCGTTGATGGCTTGTATGTCCCTCTGTCGTTCTTGAATTTCTGGGCTAGCTTAGGCAAGTGGGCATTTGAAGGCATGGAAACACGTGCTCAGTTAGTATCACAAGAAGCGCTGTTGGATAACTCTCCTGATCCATATGCATTAACGCGTGATGTTTACATTCAACGTCGTGATTTCAAAGCCGAGATTGAACCTGAAGAGGTCGACCTTGAAGAAGAAGATTTCATCGATGGTTATCTAGAAGATTACTAGAAACACGATTTAGAAAACCGATAAAAGACAGGCTCGATGTTGATGCAACATCGAGCCTTTTTAATATTTTCTACTTTTAGGGCGGTAGATTAGAAGCGGTAGTTCGCTTGGATGCCCACTAACCAGATGCTACCAGTCACTTCACCTTCGAAGTCACCACCAAATGGCGCAGAACTTGCGTCATCTTCAACCATTTTTGCGTCTTTCGCTAGGATGTAAGTGAAACCAGCGTCTAGTGTTAGTTGCTCAGACCATTGGTAGCCAGCACCAATACTCAACCAAGTGCGGTCTGTTTCCGGAATCGTCGCAGTACGGTGTTCATCGCTTACCGCTGAAGTGTCGTACGCAATACCAGAGCGCAGAGCTAACTTAGGTGTCATTTGGTAAGTTGTACCGATCGCAAAGCGGTAGTTGTCTTCCCAGTTCTCTTGCTTGATATCTTGAGTTCGAGCAGGACCGAATTCAGGGATGTCAGCTACTAGTTCTTCAAAGCTGCTCCAATTAGTCCAGTTAACACTCGCATGTACAGCGACTTTATCTGATAGTTGATGGAAGCTTGCAAGCTCGGCGGTTGCTGGCAATGCAAGTTGCATTGAGCCGTTATATTTTGACTTCACAGGAGTACCTAAAGCGCCAGCAACAGCATCAAAAGCGACACCATTTGCGTGGCCCTCAAGCGTTAGGTCTACTTCTGACTTGTAGGTAAAACCAAGGCGGTTGTTTTCATTGATCTGCCAAGCGGTACCAACTTGCCAGCCCCACGCTGTGTCATCACCTTCCATGTATTTTAAAGCTGTACCTTGAGGCATAGGAACTAGAGAGTTAACTGTAGATACCGCTCCAAAGCTACCTTCAGCCATGATGTAACGAATACCACCACCAATAGATACGCTTTCAAGTACTTGGTAAGCCGCGTTTAGGTTTAGCTCCATCGTAGTAACACTTGCTTCGTTACCGTGGTTTGCGCCACCAAAGTCTTTACCTAGGTCTGTTTCCATACCGTAGTTAGTGCCAGCAGCAAAGCCTAATGCGAACTTGTCGTTGTACTTATGAGAAACATAAAAGTTTGGGATTACTGCACTGTGCGCAAAATCGCTAGAATTTGACGAAGTCGATTGTCCCATCATGGACGTAGAAGTACCGTCGATATCGATGTTAGGGTCAACATAGATAGCACCAACAGAAACCTGAGTCCCTTCTAGGTAAGTCAGCATTGCAGGGTTACGCCATTGTGCGTCTGCACCGTCAGCCATTGCTGCTTCACCCGCGTATGCGCGGCCTAGGCCTGTTGCTGAGTATTCTGCTAGTTGAAAACCTGCCGCTTGAGTTACGGTAGAAGTCGAAAGTAGTCCAACTGCCACTGCAGCAGATAGAAGAGTCTTATTCATTTTCATTATTATGTTCGCTGAATCATAAGTATTTAGTGGCGTGATTCTACTTTTAGAGTCATTACTTTAAAAATGAAATTCGAATAAAACAGTGTTTTAGGGATTTAATGAGTAAATGTGTTTAATTATTAGAGAAATAATCTAAATGTTTCGGCTGTGTTGCGAAGTTTGAGCGTACACTTGTAGTCATATGTTAGCCTTGCAGGCTACAGTTGTAAGCTTAAATTGATGCGGGTCAGTGGTTTAGGCAATAAAAAAGGGTCGCATAATGCGACCCTTTGGGGATTACTTATTAGCTTATATTAGAAGCTACGGCTGTACTGCAGACCCATTAGGATTGCATCTGCACGAGTTGTTGCTGAAATTGACGAAACAACAGAAGTTGATTCATTAACTTTAACATCGTCGCCCATTAAGTATGTGAAACCAAAGTCTACGTTTGACGCTTCGTTGATGTGGTATGTGAAACCAGCTGAGAACCATTGGCGATCTGAATCTGGAACTGAAACTGAAGTGACTTCATCTTGTGCACTTGTGTCATACATGTAGCCGGCACGAAGTGTCCAATCGCGATTCATGTAATATGTACCACCTAGAGAGTAGTGCATACCATTCTGCCATTCGTAATTGTTTAGAACACCTGCTTTGTCTGCTTCTAGCTTGTCAAATGAGCTCCAACCAATCCATTGCACTGAGTAATGAACTGCGAATTTAGTATCTTCAATCTTGTGGAAACCAGAGAACTCAACCATATCAGGTAGAGGCATATGAAGGGTATCATCTTTATATTCAGTGCCTTGGTAGCTGATATCGCCTTCAGCTTCAAGTTTCGGAGAGTAGTGGTAAGCCAAACCAAAACGGTTATTTTCATTTAACTCGAAAACAGTACCAAGGTTAAAGCCCACAGCCCAACCATCCGCTTCAGCATCAAGAACTGTTTGACCTGCTTGTGGCAAGCCTGGGATTGGCGGAGTATTAACTTCCGAGCTCATTGTTCGTTTCAGTTCGCCTTTACCGTAAATAAGGTCAAGGCCTGCACCAAAGCTCCACTGTTTGTTTAGACGGTATGAACCAGCTAAACCAAAGTTAACACTTTTTACATCTGTTAGGCCGCCGTATTCACCACCCACATAGCTATCGCTGAATTCAGTTTTTGTACCGAAGTTAGAATAAGCATTTACACCCCATGCAAATTTATCATTTACTGGAACGATTAGATGAATGTTTGGTGCAATCGAAGTATCGCCAGCATCGTCATAGTCAGCATTGCTAGAATTACCGCCCATGAAGCCTGTGTAAGTAGCATCCTTGACTTCAATCATAGAAGTAATGCTTTCAAAACCAAGCGAAAGCTCAGTTTTGTCAAATAGTGCCATTGCTGCAGGGTTACGTGCCATTACTGACGCGTTATCTGCGATTACTGCATCACCAGCGAAAGCACGGCCGATGCCGGTTGCTGATTGTGCGTTAAGTTGGAAACCTGCTGCCATCGCTTGCGAAGACGCCAGTGTAATTGTTACTGCTAAAAGAGACTTTTTAAACAGACGCGTGTTGTTGGTAGTCATTCATTTATTCCTTTATATATCCGCCTCTACAGGGCGATTAATTTGAGCAATTGCTCAATGGTGGCTGATCCTATTCGCAAGTATACGATATACAAATCCGACCATTGGGAATTTTGAGTGGAAAATTATGGAAATGACGCCTATCTGGCACGAAAATGGTGTGAAATGCTGTTTTTTAGAGTTTTAACTCTAGAGGTATTGGTGGTGTGAATGGTTTTGTGGTTCATTTATAAATAAAGCCCAGCAATATCAGTAATATAATTGCTGGGCCTTTTGTGACGGGGCTTTAAGAGCGAATTAGCTCATTGGTTTGATCATTTTTGTCAGCTTTTCGGCGATTTTGGAAACATCCTCACCATTTTCACCCACAAGGATTAAGCTGCTGCCATCTACGGGTGTTACCGAGCCGGACATGCCTTTTTCATCAAAATCGATAGGTTTGTCTGTTGGAATACCGGTTAAAAACAGTGTTACTTTGCCTTTTGCGCCTTGGAAGACCATATGTACTGCGTTGGATTTACCAAAGCCACAGTGGTTTAGGTAATAAACATGGTAAGGGAAAGCGTCATCAAACTGAAAAGCAAATGGGTTCATTTTTGCGTTGATCTGCTGCGATGTAACCTGTTCATCGATGCTACTAACAAAGCTCTTCTCATCAACAACATGCTTCATCGCTGTATCAACTAAACTAGCTTGCGCAGGTGAAACGAATGCATTTCCCCAATTCACTTGGCCAACTAATAAACCTGCAACGAATGCTACTGAGGCGGCCATTGCCATTGCTCGTCTCGCAAACGTTGGCCTTACTACTTTGCTTTCTTCGCTTGAGGTCTGATTGAACAGAATACGATCAGCAAGATCGTCTGGCACATCCACATTCATCGCAGAGTGGATCTGTTTATCAAGCGCTAGTACATCGTCTAAGAAGTTACTATTGGCTTCGCTATTCGCGGTCGCATCAACAATATCTTGTGTACGTTGTTTAGGTTCCGACAATACACGACGACGAAATTCCAAATCATCCATTATGTTGCCCCCTCTCTGACTCTTCTGTATCCAACAGCTCTTTCAACTGATTTCGAGCTCTGAATAAACGTGTCATCACCGTGTTTTTGTTGAGATCGAGAATATCGGCAATCTCATCACCACTAAAACCACCAATCACTTGCAAGAAGAGAGGTTCACGGTAATCAATTTCAAGTTTCATGATCTGGGCTTGCAACCACTGATGCTGATGGTGCGGGTCATCACTGACACTAGCATCGTTACCGTGATCGTCGATATCAACCAGATCAAACTGTTTGCGTTCAAAACGTCGAGCATTCTCGCGGCGTAAGATAGTAATCAACCAAGATTTTGCGGCTTTTTCATCTTGTAGGCTATCGAGTGATTTCCATGCGCGAAGGCAAGTTTCTTGCACTAGATCCTCGGCAATGCTTTTGTCTTTGCATAACCAATAGGCGTAGCGAAAGAGGTCACGATGATAGGCGCGCACAAGTGCTTCGTATTTTCTTTGTTTGTCCATATCAGAGTTGACCGGACGCTTGGCTGTTTTCTTTCCAAACATTTTTATTATTGACACACGAGCCTCCATAATTGCTCTGCGTATAGCTGTCCTCTATACGTTGTGCTTCGTTTTTATATTTTTAGAGCTAACGATCGGCAGGAAATCGTAAAATCACATTAAAATTGATCTACTTCAAAATCTAAGGCCTCGAACTCGTTATAGTACACCTTGTCGTCTAGTTAGTCATTCGTGGCTAGCATGTTGAGCAAGACGACACTTCCTTTTGAAGGCTGACTTTACTTTCTCCTAATCAGGAAACTGATTATTTCAATTGGCGCTAAGTTAATTGCTTTATATACATTCCAACCACACAGCTTTGTGTGGTTTTTTTTTGCCTCAAGAAAACCATTCCCTACACAGCGATAACAGTCTTTGCTTACAATAGTTTAGTCTCTTACGGCAACCTTTCCCCCAAAAAGGTTCGCCTGAATGCGCAGTTATATTTTCAAACAGTGAGATACTCGTATCACGTTTATTTAAACGCTCGTTTGATTTAATTAACAACTTCTTTACAATGCTTCAGGTCAGACCTCTTAACTTTAAGGAGAAACCATGGGCAAACAGGAAGTCAAAACGCGTTCTGGAGAACGTGTTGCCGTTGTCGCTGGATTACGAACCCCATTTGCTCGTCAGAGCACAGAATTTAGCCAAGTGCCTGCGGTTGACCTAGGCAAAATGGTTGTGAGCGAAATGCTTGCAAGAACGGATGTCGATCCTGCGCTTATCGAACAAGTTGTGTTCGGCCAAGTAGTGCAAATGCCAGAAGCGCCGAACATTGCGCGTGAAATCGTGTTGGGCACAGGCATGAACATCAATACCGATGCCTACAGTGTCACACGAGCATGTGCGACCAGCTTCCAAGCGGCAGTTAACGTGACCGAAAGCATTATGGCTGGCACGATTGATATCGGTATTGCGGGCGGTGCGGACTCTTCTTCTGTATTGCCTATCGGTGTTTCGAAAAAGTTAGCGGCAAATCTATTAGCGCTGAGTAAAACGAAAACTATGGGTCAAAAGCTGAAAATTCTTAAAACACTTTCCGTAAAAGATTTGATGCCAGTACCACCTGCAGTTGCTGAATACTCGACCGGTTTATCCATGGGACAAACGGCTGAGCAAATGGCTAAGACGCATGGTATTACTCGCGAAGCTCAAGACGCACTTGCTCACCGTTCTCACTCTTTGGCTTCTCAGGCATGGAAAGAAGGCAAGATTAAAGACGAAGTGATGACTGCATTCCCGGCGCCTTACAAAAAGTATCTAGCGGAAGACAACAACATTCGCCACGACTCAACGGTTGAAGGTTACGCTAAGCTGCGTCCTGCTTTTGATAGAAAGTACGGCAGTGTAACGGCAGCCAATGCTACGCCACTGACTGATGGCGGTGCAGCAGTGATGTTGATGCGCGAAGGTAAAGCGAAAGAACTAGGCTTAGAAGTGCTTGGTTATATTCGTGGTTATGCGTTCTCAGCGATTGGTGTTGAAACAGATATGCTGATGGGCCCGACTTACGCGACCTCACAAGTATTAAAGAACACCGGTTTAGAGTTGTCAGACCTAACACTGATCGAAATGCACGAAGCATTCGCTGCCCAAGTTTTGGCTAACGTTAAAATGTTCGCAAGCGATGAGTTTGCACAGAAGAATCTTGGCCGCGACAAAGCGATCGGTGAGATTGATATGGAGAAGTTCAACGTGCTGGGTAGCTCGATTGCTTACGGACATCCGTTTGCAGCGACTGGCGCGCGCATGATGACTCAAACATTACGTGAACTGAAACGTCGCGGTGGCGGCTTGGCATTGAACACAGCTTGTGCGGCTGGTGGTTTAGGTGCAGCAATGATCTTGGAGGTAGAATAATGTCTACGACTCTTGATGCAACAACAGAAAAAGAAACAGTCGCTCAACCAGATTCAACCTCTGCGACTGAATCAACCAAAAAGAAAGCGACAGCATTTACTCTCAATATCGATGAGCAAGATATTGCTTGGTTAGCGATTGATGTACCAAACGAGAAAATGAACACGCTGCAAGCGGCTTTTGCTGAAGAAATGAAAGCCATCTTCGAGCAACTCAAAGAAAAGCAAAGCCGAGTTAAGGGCCTAATCGTTCATTCTCTTAAGCCAGATAACTTTATCGCTGGTGCTGATGTAAGAATGCTTGATGCGTGTAAAACGGCTGACGAAGCACAGTCTCTGGCTCGCCAAGGGCAGGAGATGTTCCAAACGCTTTCTGAACTACCGTACCCAGTAGTCGCAGCGATTCACGGCCCATGTTTAGGTGGTGGTTTAGAGCTTGCACTGGCGTGTGATTACCGTGTATGTACCGATTCAGATAAGACTCGCGTTGGTCTGCCAGAAGTACAGTTAGGTCTGTTACCAGGCTCTGGCGGTACACAGCGTCTACCTCGCCTTATTGGTTTGCTGCCATCTCTTGACCTAATCCTTACGGGTAAGCAACTGCGCGCTAAGAAAGCGAAATCGCTCGGTGTTGTGGATGCTTGTGTGCCTGAAACTATCCTGCTTGAAGTCGCTAAAAGCTTTGTTGAAAAGAATACGGGCAGTAAAAAAGGTAAGCGCCTTGCGTCGAAAAGCCAAGCGTCGACCAAAGAAAAGCTGATTTCACGTAACGGCCTTGGTCGTAAAGTGATTTTTGAACAAGCTTCTAAGAAGACCAATCAGAAAACACGCGGCAATTACCCAGCAGCGGATGCGATTTTAGACGTGATTCGTTATGGCCTTGAGAACGGCTTTGATAAAGGTCTTCAGTATGAAGCGAAGCGTTTCTCAGAACTGGTTATGACTTCAGAGTCTAAAGCCCTTCGTTCGATTTTCTTTGCAACCACGGAAATGAAAAAAGAACACGGCGCAGACGCAGAACCCAAAGCGGTTAAGCGTGTTGGTGTACTGGGTGGCGGCCTTATGGGCGCAGGTATTAGTCATGTAAGCGTTGCAAAAGCGAAAGTACCGGTTCGTATTAAAGATGTATCAAATGAAGGCGTTCTGAACGCGCTGAACTACAACTTCAAGTTGTTCGATAAGCAGCGTAAGCGTCGTATTCTGAGCCGAGCTGGTTTAGAAAGTAAGATGCTTCAGCTTTCTGGTGGTATCGACTTTACAAGCTTTAACCACACCGATGTGGTGATTGAAGCGGTATTTGAAGACCTCGACCTTAAGCAGTCAATGGTTGCGGACATCGAAGCCAATGCCAAGCCAGAGACTATTTTCGCGACGAATACGTCTTCATTGCCGATCCATAAGATTGCGGAGAAGGCGCAGCGACCAGAAAATGTGGTCGGTCTTCACTACTTCAGTCCTGCTGAGAAAATGCCACTGGTTGAGGTTATTCCTCATGAGACAACCTCAGAAGAGACGATTTCTACGGTTGTTGCATTAGCGAAGAAGCAAGGTAAAACGCCGATTGTTGTGAAAGACACGGCTGGTTTTTATGTGAACCGTATTCTTGCTCCGTACATGAACGAAGCAGCGCATTTACTGCTAGCGAACGAGCCGATTGAAAAGCTCGACAGCACGTTATTGGACTTCGGTTTCCCGGTTGGTCCTATCACTTTATTAGATGAGGTGGGTGTTGATATCGGTGCGAAGATCATTCCGATTTTAGTGAATGAGCTTGGCGATCGTTTCCAAGGTCCTGATGTGTTCGATATTCTTTTGAATGACAATCGTAAAGGCCGCAAGAGTGGTAAAGGTTTCTACACTTACAAAGGCAAGAAGAAGGAAGTGGATAAGTCAGTTTACAAGCTGCTTAAGCTGCAACCAGATCCTAAGTTGAGCGATAACGATATCGCGATGCGCTGTGTGTTACCTATGCTAAACGAAGCGGTTCGTTGTCTAGACGACGGCATTATCCGCAGCCCTCGTGATGGCGATATCGGTGCGATTTTCGGTATCGGTTTCCCGCCATTCCTAGGTGGTCCGTTCCGTTATATGGATCAAATCGGCATTAAGTCACTGGTTGAGATGATGAACGATTTCGCTAAGAAGTACGGTGATCGTTTCGCGCCATGTGATGGCCTACTGACACGTGCTGGATTGGGTGAGTCTTTCTACAAGTAACTCTCTAACTCATTGATTAAGAAGCCTGTATCAAGCAATTGATGCGGGCTTTTCTGTTTTATGAACGAGTGTGAAAGGAATGAGATTCCCGACTCAGTCGTTCCTCCTTCTCGGGAATGATGATTGAGAGATAAAAAGTAAGTTATTGCGTTGATTAGAAAGGTGGTCAAACACACGTCAATCAAAACTACCGTCATCTCCTAAAGCGACGAAGGAGCGTAATAGGAGATCTGCTTTTGGGCTGCATCCAATAAAAAAGGTTGATGCTTTCACATCAACCTTATGATTTTCATTCCAGCTTTATCAGCCTAGCTCAGTATCTTTCGGGCGTAACTGAAACTCATCAATAGAGCCAATTTCAACACCTGCTGACAGCTTCTCTTCCTCATTATGAGCATTACCGTGAGCATGCATAATCAGGCGATTTGCCGTGCGTGGTTTTAGCTGGCTAACCACAAAACGCATCATGTCTGAGCGAGTTAACCCCTTAAGGTCTTCCAATACGCGCTCTCTCTGGTTGAACTCAACATCCTTATTGCCTATCGCAACCCATAAGCGCTGAGCTCGCCCTCGCAAAGTCGTATCTGGTGTCGAAATCTGATTCCATAGGCCGCGCTTACTGCTGTGCCATTGATAGTCGTTAAGCTCTAACAGCACCATGTAAAAGGCATTGAGGAACTCATCTATCGAGGCTAACAAGTCAGCAGGGGCGGCATTCGGTGATTGCACATACAACACAATTCCAGGGTGTCGGTTGAGCGGCATATTGCCAGTACCGACCATGTAACCTAGCTGCTGCTTGGTTCGTATCTCATGGAAGAAAGTGGCCGACATCAAATGGTTTGCCAATGAATACAGCGCGATATTTTTAGGTGAAATATCAGGGCATTGGTAATAAACCACAATTGCTGAATCATCTTGGTTACACACCACTTCACGTTGGAAGCTGCCGTTTTCACCGAGCATGATGAGCGGACGCAGTGATTCTTCGTAAGCCTGATCTTGAACACGCAGTGCATCTTTTAGCGTTTCAGCCATCTTGTGTGCATCGGCTTTTTTCCAGTCGCCATACACAAACATCTCAACATGAAGTTCCGCCAAGATTGCTTGAACAAAAGAGGAGAGCTCATCGACCTCTATCGTTTCTAGGGCTTCAATTAACACGGAATAAGGCGGGTTATTTGGTTGAAGTATCCCAGTCATTGCATTAAACAACTGCGAAATAGGGCGATCTTGCGACGCGTTGTTCCAGTTTCTGAGCAATTGATGTTTGATGGTTTCGAAGCGTGTTGGACTAAAGTCGCGTGCTTGGAAACGTTCAAGAATCATATTGAGCAGTTGTGGCTGTTTCTCGCTAAACCCGGACAGAGTGAGCGTTACACCGCCCTGATGGGTGTACATGTTGTAGCCCATTCCGGCGATTTCAGCCTGATACGTATCTTTTTCGAGTGAGTCTAAGAACATTTCTACACACAAGCGTGTTTTAACGATATTTCTTGGGCTAGCAACTGAGTGCGGGCTATCGATAGCGACATACACCACACCTTTAGGAACTCGAAATTGATGGTCTTGCAGGTGCCACAGCTTAAAGCCGTCGAGCTCTTCTAACAGTTGTGGGAACTTAGCGTCACCTTCCAGTTCAGTCGGGTCTAGATCGTAGCAAATAAACGGGTTTTTGCTTGGGAGTTCAAACTGCCAACCGGGGTTAATGCACGTAAAGCATTGAACTTGTTCAGCGCTAAAAGGTGTGACCGAGTAGGGCGTAAAGTACCACTTCGCTTCCCTGTCATACTCGAATCCCTGAGCAACAATGGTTGCCCGCATGTTGTCGACGGTTAAGTAAGGCAGCAAAGCACGCTGTAATTCGTCATCGAAATGCGACATTTTGTAATCGCCATACACCACATCTTGCTCTTGGTAGTGCTGCATGTTGATGACGAGGTGGCTGACGACATCAAGCGGTCTTGCTGGCTCTTGAAAGCGGAAAGCAGACTCTAAAACGGCGCGTTTTTCTAGGTAGCGCCACTCTTCTATGCCTTGTTGTTCGACTAACTTGATGTACTGAAATATCGCTTGGATGATGTTATCGGTTTTGGTTAAACCTTCTATGGTCAATGAGCAACTGACTGTGAAATCACGGTAGTTACTGCCACTCGCGCCACCACCTGCAGAGAGAGATGTTATCCAGCCTTTCTCTTTGAGTTGCATCATCAAACTGCCTTCACCTTCGTAACCTAAAAGGTGGGCAAAGAACGACAAAGGCTTAACGCCGTAGTGTTCGTCCATGCTTGGCATCGGGAAGGTTAAGATCAGTTTGCGCACTTCTTTAATCGGCTCAACGCGGACTTGTACACCCGTACTTAACTCGCCGACAATCGGAACTTCAACCTTTTTGCCTTGTAGGTTGTGATTGGTGATTGAGCTAAAGCGATCCTCAACCCAGCTTTGCATCTCATCTAACGACTGATTGCCAGACAGTGTCAGTGTCATCAAGTCAGCAGAGTATTGTTGCTGGTGGAAAGCCAAGATCTCTTGTCGAATCGTCTCGCCGTTTCTGTCACCCAACGTATCGATATTACCGACAGAAAACTTCGAGAATGGGTGATTGTGATTCACCAGTTCTTTGGTAACTTGGTACAAGCGTCGTGAGTCGTCGTTGAGTTTCATCTTGTATTCGGAGTCAACGGCTTGGCGTTCTTTGTCTAACGCTTCTTCGTTGAAAAGGGGAGCGGTAAAAAATTGGCTGAAGCGATCGAGTGCGGTTTCAAAGGCATTCAATTCAACATCAAAAAAGAAGCAGGTGTGCTCTGTTCCTGTCCAAGCGTTGTTGCTACCGCCATGCTGGCTGATAAAACTTTGGAACTCTCCGACCTTTGGATACTTTTCAGTTCCCAAAAATAGCATATGCTCTAAGTAGTGAGCTAAACCCTCTCGGTCTGTAGGGTCATCAAAATGCCCCACATTGACGGCTAATGCGGCTGCTGCTTTTTGAGCATTTTGATCCTGAACTAACAGTGCACGTAACCCGTTATTTAAGGTTATGTAGCGGTATTGATGTTCATCATTTGGGCTTAAGTGCACAGGAGCATCTCCAGAGAAGGTGGTTTTTAAATTATGTACCCGATGATTCGGCGTGCAAACCTTGTGATCATATTTTGGGATATGAAGTGCTTTTTGGCGATTTCTAAATCACTTTTATCGATTTTTATCAGTAATTTATTTTCTTTTAACAAGATTGTTAAGAAAGTCGAACTCTTTGGCAAGTGACTTGATATAATTATTTATATTGACTGCGGTTTCTCTGGATTGAGAGCCAAACCTAAGTAGCGTTTCGCTGATATATGGGATATATCGACTTTCGACATGTTACGAAGACAGGATTGAACATGAAAATATTCATTATGCGCCACGGTGAAGCAGAACATTTTGCCAACTCGGATGCAGAAAGAGCGTTGAGCAAGCGCGGGAAAATGGCTTCTCTTGCCGTGGCACAAGCTGCAAATGAGCAGGGGATTAGTCAATTCGATAAAGTGCTGGTGAGCCCATATTTAAGGGCACAAGAAACGTGGTTAGAGATCTCTCAGGCGTTTTCTGGAAAGAAAGTAGAAACCTGTGATGATATTACGCCTTATGGAATGTCCGACGATGTGTTTGATTTGACCTTAGCAATGGCTGAAGTAGAAAAACTAGAGACCATTTTATTTGTTTCTCATTTACCTCTAGTTGGCTACCTAACTGCAGAGTTTGCAACAGGCATGGCGCCGCCTATGTTTCCCACTTCGGGCCTAGCGTGTATCGACTTCAACCTTGAGACACAAAAAGGTGAGTTGCTTTGGAACATCAATCCATAAGCTCGTTGAGCTCTGTTTGATGACAAAGTTGCAGACAATTAGAAAGGGCATCTCAATATGATTGGGATGCCCTTTGTTGTTTTTTGGTGAGAGAGAGTTTGTTAACCAGAATTACTTCTCAGGAACCGAAAGCAAGACTAACAGCGCGCCATTGCCGCCAAACTCTAACGGTGCTTGGTGGAAAGCCATCACGTCTGGGTGCTGTGCTAACCACAAAGGCACTTTTTGTTTAAGAATGTGCTTACCGATACCATGTTGCACGCAAGCACAAGCTACGCTCTCTTTAATACAGTGAGCAATCATAGCTCCTAGTTCGCGCTTTGCTTCTTGTTGTGTCATACCATGCATATCTAGGTACACGTCAGGCACGTAAACACCGCGACGCAGTCGCTTGACTTCGTATTTAGAGACATCATCACGCGCATAGCGTGTTGGCCCTTCCTCACTAAGGTGCGGAATGAACTCGTCAGAGAAATAAAACTCGCTATCGCTAGCTTGTCTTGCCGTTCGAGTAATTTCTTTTTGTTTGGCATTTCTTTTTGGCTGCTGGACTATGGTATCCTGTTGCAACTTTTTAACGCCCTTTACTGCATCGTTGAACAGGGCGAAATCGTCATCAAAGTCGGTGTCTTTTTTGCTCATCAGGTTATGAATTCTAATTAGAAACGTAATTAGCAGTATTGTAGCGCTTTTCGGAGACAATTTTGGATAAGATTTTTGTAGAAGAAGCGGTATCAGAACTACACACGCTTCAAGATGTGATTCGTTGGACTGTTAGCCGCTTTAACGCAGCGGGCCTATTTTATGGTCACGGCACTGATAACGCGTGGGATGAGGCAGTACAACTTATCTTACCTACTCTTTATCTGCCGATTGATGTTCCTTCGCATGTGATGAACTCTCGTCTAACGAGCAGCGAACGTCTACGTATTGTTGAGCGCGTAATCAAGCGTATTAATGATCGTACACCAACGGCTTACCTAACCAACAAAGCTTGGTTCTGTGGTCTTGAGTTCTTCGTTGATGAGCGCGTTCTTGTGCCTCGTTCTCCAATTGGTGAGCTGATCGAAGCTCAATTCCAACCTTGGTTAACTGAAGAGCCAACTCGCATCATGGATATGTGTACGGGTAGTGGTTGTATCGCTATTGCTTGTGCTCACGCATTCCCAGACGCTGAAGTAGATGCGATTGATATCTCTACTGACGCATTGCAAGTTGCAGAGCAGAACGTTCAAGATCACGGCATGGATCAGCAAGTGTTCCCAATCCGTTCAGATCTTTTCCGTGATTTGCCAAAAGAGAAATACAACCTGATCGTATCTAACCCACCTTACGTGGACGAAGAAGATATGAACAGCCTGCCAGATGAGTTTACTCACGAGCCAGAACTTGGCCTAGCAGCGGGTACAGACGGTCTGAAATTGGTTCGTCGCATCTTAGCTAATGCACCAGACTACCTAACTGACGACGGTATTCTTATCTGTGAAGTTGGTAACTCAATGGTTCATATGATGGATCAGTACCCAGAGATTCCATTCACTTGGATTGAATTCTCTAACGGTGGTCATGGCGTATTCATGATCACTCGTGAGCAGCTTGTTGCTTGCGCTGATGAGTTCTCTATCTACAAAGACTAGGTTTCAATTATTAGGTTAGTGCCCCTATCTTAGGGCTGTAAGCTTAGAACCTGACATCTAGTAAGACGTTCGATTTGAAACGTTTTTATTTAAACGCCATGCAGCAATGCATGGCGTTTTTTATTGCCTAGATTAAAGATGTTTGCATTTATATCGAAGACGTTAAGCGCAATATTTAGTTGATTAATATGAGGGCTTATTACATATTGGTGTTTAATATTTAGTCGTTTTAGTGAGTTAAGGAGGATTCACGATGAGCTTTGATACATGGATTTATTATTTATTAGCGGTGCTAATTTTAACGGCATCACCAGGCCCAAGTTCTTTATTGTGCATGACCAAAGGTGTGCAATCTGGCTTTAAATTATCGATATTTACTGCCTTGGGGAGCTTAACTGCGATTACTGGTATTTTAACTTTATCGTTTACCGGGCTAGGGGTAATTATTGCTTCGTCTGAAGTGGTATTTAATGTCATAAAATGGACTGGTGCAGCTTATCTGATCTTCCTCGGTTGGAAGTCTCTGCGCTCTAGCCAACAAGATTATGACAAGTTATCGGATCAACAAGGCGGTGCTCAATCTGTCAAAGAAAGCGCTGCGCAGCATTACTTAAGTGGCTTTATTGTTGGCGCGAGTAACCCCAAAGCTATCTTGTTTTTTACTGCACTTTTCCCACAGTTTATTGATCCCTCAATTGCGCTATTACCACAGTTTACCGTGTTTGCTTTTACCTTCGCAGTGATGGAATTGTCTTGGTTATTGGTGTATGCCTACTTGGGGGCGAAGTCGTCAAATTGGTTGTTTGCGAAAGGTCGAGCCAAGGTCTTTAATCGTGTCACTGGAGGTGTCTTTATTGGGGCTGGCGCACTGCTTTCGACGACCAGTCGAGCATAACTTTCTGTTTTATCAGAGAGGTGAATGATTACAGAATATTCTTGATGCTGTCATAAAAGGTTAATATTAATGCGCTTGCTGCTTTTGGCGAAAAGCCGATATATTGTAGTTACACCATCACGTTCTCAAGGAGAGACATATGCAGCATCAAGAAATGATTCAACACAGTAACTTTGGCGTAATCAGTCGTACTTGGATTTTCTCTACCCTTTCTCTAGTGGGTATTCTTGCTCTAATGTAGTCAGCTTCATGGCTCTATAGTTTTAGTTTTTATTATGAAATCACTTGTTAAAAAGTCTTCAAAGTCAGAACTCTTTCTCTTATAAATGTGGCTTTTCTCATCAGGCTAGCCACTTAACTTTTTCTTAGTCATCTTCTTCTAGCAAGCATTCCCCAGTAATTTACTCCTAGTCACCACTTTCTTCCTGTGGAATGGTTTATCACCTTACCTCTATAAACAAGCGCCATCGCACTTCTGAAGTTGTTACGAAACTGTGATAATCTTAAGTTATCTTTTATCTACAGTGTATCTCTCATGTCTGTCTGGGATTCTATTTCATTTAACAATCGATTTACTGCATTACCTCGACTGTTCTATACCCCAATTCAACCTACACCGCTCAGCAATGTCCAATGGCTCGCATGGAACCATAAGCTTGCGGATGAACTCGGTTTTTTGTCATTTGATGATGCTTCCGAGGAATTGCTTGAAACGTTATCTGGCAATGTTGAACCTGAGCAGTTTTCGCCTGTAGCAATGAAATACGCAGGCCACCAGTTTGGTTCTTATAACCCGGATTTAGGTGATGGAAGAGGGCTGTTATTAGCTCAAATTGTCGCGAAAAGTGGCGAAACGTTCGATTTACACCTTAAAGGTGCCGGTAAAACGCCCTATTCACGTATGGGCGATGGACGCGCTGTTATTCGATCAACCGTTCGTGAGTACTTATGTAGCGAAGCGATGGCAGGGCTCAATATCCCAACCACTCGCGCGTTGGCTATGATGACCAGCGACACACCGGTATATCGAGAGAAGCAAGAGTGGGGCGCATTGTTGGTGCGTGCTGCCGAATCACACATCCGTTTCGGTCACTTTGAACATCTGTTTTATACCAATCAGTTGGCTGAGCATAAGTTGCTGGCCGATAAAGTCATTGAATGGCACTTCCCTGAGTGTCTCGATGAAGAGAAACCCTACGCTGCTATGTTTAATCAGATTGTTGACCGTACCGCGGAGATGATTGCGTTGTGGCAAGCGAATGGTTTTGCTCATGGCGTGATGAACACCGATAACATGTCGATCATCGGGCAAACTTTCGATTATGGTCCGTTTGCGTTTCTTGATGAATATGACCCAAGATTGATCTGTAATCACTCGGATTACCAAGGTCGTTATGCTTTTAACCAGCAGCCAAGAATAGGGCTTTGGAACCTGTCGGCACTGGCTCACTCACTTTCTCCGCTGGTGGATAAGGCCGACTTAGAGGCGGCTTTAGAGCAGTACGAACCGCAAATGAACGGTTACTTTAGTCAGATGATGCGTCGTAAGTTGGGGCTACTTTCGAAACAAGAAGGCGACAGTCGTTTGTTTGAATCTATGTTCGAGCTGATGTCGCAAAACAAAGTCGACTACCCAAGGTTCTTTAGAACGCTATCGAACCTAGACACCTTGTCGCCACAAGAAGTGATTGATCTGATAATTGATCGAGAGGCAGCAAAACTGTGGGTAGATAACTACTTACAACGCTGCGAATTGGAAGATAGCTCAGTGGTCGAGCGCTGCGAAAATATGAGACAGGTAAACCCGAAATACATCCTCAGAAACTACCTAGCTCAGCTAGCGATAGACAAAGCAGAGCGCGGTGATAGCAGCGATATTGACGCTTTGATGGTGGTACTGGCAGACCCTTATGCGGAACACCCGGATTATGAATACCTTGCGGCTCTACCTCCTGAGTGGGGTAAAGCCATGGAGATCAGCTGCTCTTCATAACCAACCAATAGCGGATTAAGCCCTAAAGATTCAGATAGAGGTCACTAAGTTGTGATCTTTATCTGTTTGTTCTTCTAACTTTACAAACATGTCAATAATCAAACAATCGGCCAGCCTATACACTATGTGAATAAGTTGTAAATTTAATAGGTTTGGGCGATGCCAACAAATACTCGAATTCTCGTGGTGGATGATGATCAAGAAATCCGCGAGCTGCTGGAAGAGTACCTCACAAAATCTGGTTTCGATGTTTCTTCTGTGGGAGATGGTGTTGAACTAGAAGCTCATCTGCAAAACCAAGGTTATCCAGATCTGATTCTGCTTGATGTGATGCTACCCGGTGACGATGGTTTTACCTTGTGTCAACGCGTCCGTAAGCAATCGAATGTGCCTATCATCATGCTGACTGCCGTATCGGATGAAACCGACCAAATTATCGGCTTAGAAATTGGTGCTGATGATTACATTGCCAAGCCGTTTAGCCCTCGTCAGCTAATGGCGCGTATCAAAGCGTTGTTGCGCCGCGTTCAAGTGGTGGATGACAAGACAAGTGATGCATTGCCAAAACAGATTGTTTTTGGTGATTGGACGCTTGATACGTTAGCGCATCGAATTTCCCACAATGAAAACTCAGAAGAGATGGATTTGTCGGGCAGTGATTTTTCTCTGTTGATGTTGTTCTTAACCCGCCCTAACGAAGTTCTCGACCGTGACACTATCTCATTCGCTACCAGAGGCCGCGAAGCGTTGCCTTTTGAACGTGGCATTGATGTGCAGCTTAGTCGTCTGAGAAGCCGATTGGGCGACAGTGGTAAATATCCTCACTACATCAAAACCATGCGCGGTAATGGCTATATCCTCGCTGTGCCTGTTCAGTATGAACACTGATAATCAAGTGATGTTAATGAGCACCTCGGCAATGAAGTATTTCCTATGAACGGGTTGAGTCGGTTAAAGCCAAACTCTTTGGTTGCCAGAACATTGTTACTGACCTTGTTAGCTGTGGTGATAGCTCAAGGTATCGCAACGTCTATTTGGTATAGCGAATCCAAACACAAAGAACTGGAGGGGATTCGTTCTGCCTCTTCAAGCATGGCCAATATGTTTGCCTCGACGGTGACTTTCTTCCAGTCTCTGCCCGTTAAATATCGCCATATCGTGTTGGATCAAATCCGCAATATGGGCGGTACGCGCTTCTTCGTTTCTTTCAATAAAGAGGCGTTGATTGTCGAACCGATCCCTGATACCCGTTTAAAAACCGCCTCGATTGAAGCGATAGAAAGTGTTTTGAGTAGCAAGCTCAATAAAGTCGAATCAGTGCGGGTTGATTTCTCTCGCCCTGAACATCTTCGTTTGCTTAAAAATGACATCTACTTGAGCGATCTCCCACGATCGTGGGCACATCATACTTTAACCTTAGAACCTCTTAACCCTCCTATTCTGGTTGTTCAGATAGAATTAGCCAGTCATGAATGGGTGTATATCGCCGCGTTGTTGCCTGCGCCTTACGTCAAACTCGACGATACGATTCTCGGCAGAGAACAGGTGATCTTCTTAGTTTCCTCGACCCTCATTCTTTTGGTTTTGACTTACTTGATGATTCGTCGGCAAGTACGCCCTCTTAAAAAATTAGCAAGAGCGGCCAATGAGATGAGTATGGATATTCAGCAGCCGCCACTTAACGAAGAGGGGGCTACTGAGCTGGTGACGGCGACCCGAGCGTTTAATCGAATGCAGCAACGGATTCGTCGCTATGTTGCCGACCGTGAGCACCTTTTCTCTGCAATCTCACATGATTTAAAGACACCAATAACACGGCTTAGATTGCGTGCAGAGTTGTTGGAGAGTGAAGTAAAGAAAGACAAATTCAACAAAGATCTCGATGAGCTTGAGATGATGGTTAAAGGTGCTTTGCAAGCGGTAAGAGACACCGATCTACACGAGAATAATGCCATTATTGACCTCAACGAAATGGTACTTGCAGTGATTGAATCTCATAACCAGTATCAGACAAAGGTTGAGTTCGAGCCGGTCGTCATTGAGCCATTGGTCGCTAAACCACTGGCGATAAAGCGTGTACTCACCAACTTAATCGACAACGCGGTTAAGTATGGTTCCTCAGCAGTTGTTGAAATCAGCGGTGATGATCTTTGGGTGGTCGTGACCATTCAAGACCGTGGTCTCGGTATTCCAGAAGACAAGCTAGAGTTAGTTTTTGAACCTTACTTCAGGCTCGCCACTGACGACCAAGGACACGGTTTAGGGCTTGGAATCTGTCGAAACATCCTACACGGACACGGCGGAGATCTCATTATTCGTAACTCCCCTCAAGGCGGCTTAGAAGCTAAAGTCTATATTCCACGCGGCCTAGAAGTTTAATGTAACAATTGTGTTACATTGAGCTTACCTTTTGTTTCAATCTTACAAATCAGAATAAGTAGACTCTGTATTGAACCGGACGTCGAGTCCGCTAAAACATGGAAGATAATAATGAAAATCAATAAAACCCTACTTACTCTATCTCTTCTTGCTGCCTCAACATTTTCTCAAGCTGGTGAAGTGGAAGTGCTTCACTGGTGGACTGCCGGTGGCGAAGCGAAATCCGCAGCGGTACTGAAAGAGATGATTGAAGATCAAGGCCATACTTGGAAAGATTTTGCTGTTGCTGGTGGCGGCGGTGAAAGTGCGATGACTGTTTTGAAAACTCGAGCAGTATCGGGCAATCCTCCATCTGCGGCACAGATTAAAGGTCATGATATTCAAGAGTGGGGTGGTTTAGGTTTTCTAACGTCTCTCGATGCGACTGCTAAACAAGAACAATGGGATGAGTTACTGCCAGAGGTGGTAACCAAAGTCATGAAGTGGGACGGCGAATATGTGGCGGTTCCTGTCAACGTTCACCGTGTTAACTGGCTATGGGCGAACCCTGTTGTTTTAGAAAAATCAGGCGTGACGGTTCCAACTACGTTAGATGAGTTCTTCGTTGCTGCAGACAAGATTAAAGCGGCTGGCTTCATTCCACTGGCTCAAGGTGGTCAACCTTGGCAAGACGCAACCGTATTCGAAGCGGTGGCTCTCGATGTACTAGGCAGTGAAGATTACAACAAAGCGTTCGTTGATCTTGATATGGACGTATTATCGGGCGACAAGATGGTGGAAGTGTTCACCAAGTTCAAAAAGATGCGTGACTACATCGACAGCAACTCGCCAGGTCGTGATTGGAACGTCGCAACTTCAATGGTTATCAATGGCGAAGCCGCGATGCAAATCATGGGTGACTGGGCGAAAGGTGAGTTTACTGCGGCAGGTAAAGTGCCGGGTAAAGATTACATCTGTGCCCCAGCACCGGGCACTGATGGCCAATTCACTTTCAACATCGATAGCTTTGCGTTCTTTGAGCTGAGTGACAAAGAGAACCAAAAAGCGCAGCAAGACCTAGCGAAAACCATTCTTACCAAAGATTTCCAAGAAGTCTTCAACCTTAACAAGGGTTCTATCCCTGTACGTCTAGATATGGACATGTCTAAGTTCGACCAATGTGCGTTGGATTCAATGGCAACCTTCAAAGCGAGTGCGAAATCTGGCGATCTTGTTCCGAGTATGGCTCACGGCCTAGCGACAACAAGCTACGCTCAAGGCGCGATTTACGACGTGGTAACCAACTTCTTCAACGAAAAAGATGCCGATCCAAAACAAGCGGCGGCTAAGTTAGCGAAAGCTGTGAAAGCGGCTATCTAATATAACTTGATAAGCGACACACAACGCACGTGAGTGACGGGTTGTGTTGCTTTACCAAACCCCCAGGGTGGGTAGGCTCGTAGGGAGCCTATCTACTCTTCACTCCCAATTCTGATATGCGTGATGCTGATGTGGTGCCGAAAGGTAAGCCATTGGCTCGATTGTGCAACAAGGATAAGTTATGGAGCATGTTTTGACTGAGTCGACTCCAAAACCCACAAGGAGCCAGCCTGCGCCCAAGCCTAGCTTTGCTGACAGGTTGCAACATTGGTTACCCAAGATTGTACTGGCGCCGACCGCGTTAGTGACCGTGGTGTGTATCTACGGCTATATATTCTGGACGGCGGCGCTGTCGTTTACGAATTCTCGATTTTTACCGAGCTTCAACTTTGTTGGTTTAGCTCAATATGAAAAGCTGATGGACAACGATCGCTGGATCACCTCAATCACCAACCTCGGTGTGTTTGGTTTTCTGTTCATGGCGATTGCTATCTTGTTGGGTGTGGGTTTGGCGGTATTGCTTGACCAGAACATCCGTCAAGAAGGCGCGATTCGTACCATTTATTTATACCCAATGGCCTTGTCATTCATCGTGACGGGTACCGCTTGGAAATGGATTCTCAATCCGGGTCTTGGCATTGAAAAACTGATGCAAGATTGGGGCTTTACCGACTTCAAATTCGATTGGTTAGTCGACTCTGAAATGTCGGTCTATACCTTGGTTATCGCAGCACTTTGGCAGTCGTCAGGCTTCGTGATGGCGATGTTCTTAGCCGGCCTTCGTGGCATTGATTCTTCAATCATCAAAGCCGCTCAAATTGATGGGGCAAGCTTACCCACTATTTATCTGAAAATCATTCTACCTTGCTTGCGCCCTGTGGTTTTCAGCGCGGTGATCATCACCTCACACATTGCGATTAAGAGTTTCGACCTTGTGACCGCGATGACAGCGGGTGGCCCAGGTTATTCATCGGATCTTCCTGCGCTGTTTATGTACGCACACTCCTTTACTCGTGGACAAATTGGCCTTGGTGCTGCCAGTGCCATGATGATGCTTGCCGGTATCTTAGCGATTCTCGTGCCTTATCTTTACTCTGAACTTAGGGAGAAAAAGTCATGATGAATAACATCAATTTTGCTCGAATCTTTATTTATTCGGCACTGCTTTTCTTCTGCTTGGTGTATTTAATGCCATTGTTCGTCATGGCGCTGACCTCATTCAAAACTCTGCCAGACATCAAGGCAGGTAACTTGATGAGCTTACCGAAAGAGTGGGTGTTTGATGCTTGGTATAAAGCGTGGGACACCGCTTGTACGGGCGTGAAATGTGAAGGCATCAAAGGCTACTTCTGGAACTCGTTCCAAATGGTGATTCCTGCGGTAGCGATTTCAACATTACTCGGTGCATTCAATGGTTATGTCGTGACGAAATGGCAATTTAGAGGTTCAAACCTGTTCTTTAGCTTGTTGTTGTTTGGCTGCTTTATTCCATTCCAAGTGGTGTTGCTTCCAATGGCAACCATGTTAGGAAAAATGGGTTTGGCAAACACAACCATCGGCTTGGTGATTGTGCACGTTATCTACGGCATGGCGTTTACTACTCTGTTTTTCCGTAACTTCTACATCTCGATTCCTGATGAATTGATCAAAGCGGCAAAATTGGATGGCGCAGGCTTCTTTACCATTTTCTTTAAGATCTTATTACCGATCTCAACGCCAATCATCATGGTGACGGTGATCTGGCAGTTCACCGCAATCTGGAATGATTTCTTGTTCGGGGTGGTGTATTCGGGCTTAGAAACTCAGCCAATTACCGTGGCATTAAACAACCTAGTCAACACTAGCACAGGCGTTAAGGAATATAACGTCGATATGGCTGCCGCGATCATCGCCGCCTTGCCAACGCTGTTGGTGTACGTCTTCGCAGGAAAATATTTTGTTCGTGGCCTAACGGCAGGATCAGTAAAAGGATAATTACCATGGCAACATTAGATTTAAAACAGATCCGTAAAACCTATCGCAACGCGGACAACGAAACGTTAAAGGGCATCGACATTAGTATCGATTCGGGGGAATTTTTGATACTTGTCGGCCCTTCGGGGTGTGGAAAATCCACCCTAATGAACACCATTGCTGGGCTAGAAAATATTAGCTCGGGTGAAATCGTGATTGATGGTGTCGATGTGGCGGAGGTTGAACCTAAAGATCGCGATATTGCGATGGTATTCCAGTCGTACGCGCTTTACCCAAACATGACGGTACGTGGCAATATTGCTTTCGGTTTGAAGATTCGTAAGATGCCGCAACAAGAGATCGATGCTGAGGTTAATCGAGTGGCTGAAATGCTGCAAATCGAACAGTTGCTTGATCGTAAACCGTCGCAGCTTTCTGGGGGCCAGCGTCAACGTGTCGCGATGGGACGTGCTCTAGCGCGTCGTCCTAAGCTGTATCTGTTTGATGAGCCGCTTTCTAATTTGGATGCCAAGCTGCGTGTCGAGATGCGACACCAGATCAAACGTCTGCACCAAAAGCTGAACACCACCATTGTCTACGTGACCCATGACCAAATCGAGGCGATGACCTTGGCTGACCGTATTGCGGTGATGAAAGATGGTGAACTGCAGCAACTCGGTACGCCGCAAGAGATCTACACCAAGCCAAATAACATGTTCGTGGCGGGCTTTATGGGTTCACCATCTATGAACTTCATTAAGACCATGGTGGATTTGGATGATGATCAGAATCCGATCATCAAAGTAACGGGTACGTCTGAGCAAGAGCACCACATTCGATTACCACAAAGCATGCGTGAGCAAGATGGCAAAGAAGTGGTGATTGGCCTGCGCCCTGAACATATTACCGAGCAGGAAAGTGAAGATGTGTCGGCAACGACCAAGCTAGACTTGCAGTTAGAAGTGCTAGAACCAACAGGGCCAGATACGATTGCGATGGTGAAAGTGAACGACCAAGAAGTGGCATGTCGCTTGTCGCCAGAATTTGAAGTGTCAGTTGGGCAAATGGCGCCGCTGCATTTTGACTTATCAAAGGCGGTATTCTTTGATGCTCAGACTGAAGCGAGAATTGATTTTTAGTTTTTGAGACAGTAGCTCAATGAGAGTCTAAGCTTAAGCAAAGGCAGTATCACTAATTACTAATAAGTAACGTGATGCTGTCTTTTTTGTGTTTTAGCCTGTTTTATTTCCTCACGAAAACAGAGGGATAAACGAGATAAATGGATTAACTGCAATAATATCGCTAATTAGCCTCCGTTAGCTCTATAAAGCTGACCGAGAACAGCGTAGGATCGCGCTACTTTAGACCAAATACTAGGTTGCACATTAGTGCATAGACAGAATAAAACATGAAACTAACAGCAAAACCCTCAGCTAGTAACGCTTTACTTATTTCTATTACGACACCGGACTTCAAAGGTGACGAAGCAAAAGAGTCTCTTGCCGAACTTGCTCGCTTAGTAACAACCCTAGGGTTTAAAGTGGTCGGTACACAATCACAGCACCACAGTTCAACACAACGACAAAACGTGTTGGGCGCAGGTAAGCTTGCAGAAATTGCACACTTAACCGGTTACCAAGGTTCGATTGAAGAAGCCGAAGATGAAGATTTTATCGATGAGTCTTTTGATTTTCGTGCTGGTATCGATGAGTTAGATTTTGATGATCTTCCATCTGAAGACGTGGAGTTTGGTACTGCTGACGTAGTGGTATTCGACTGTGATTTGAGCCCATCTCAACTGCGTAATGTAGAAGCTCACTTGGGTGTCGAGGTGTTTGACCGTACTGGTATCATCATCGAGATCTTTAGCCGCCATGCTCGTACTCGTACCGCACGTCTGCAAGTTGAAATCGCTCGCCTAAACTACTTAGTGCCTCGACTGCGTGAAACAGCCGACGGTGATAAAGAGCGTCAAATGGGTCAGGGTGCTGGTGAAACTTCATTAGAGCTAGACCGCCGTAAAGTACGTGACCAAATTGCTGCGCTTAAACGTGAGCTGGTTAGCGTACAGGACGAAATGAAGAACCGACGCACTCAGCGTTCGGAGCTTTTCACTGTTGCTCTGGTTGGCTACACCAACGCGGGTAAATCTTCGATGATGCGCGCTATGACCGCAACCGAAGTGAGCGGTGAAGATAAGCTATTCGCGACCTTAGATACCACGGTTCGTGCACTTCAGCCGATCACTCAGCCGCGTATCTTAGTGTCAGATACGGTGGGTTTCATCAAGAAACTGCCACACGATCTGGTTGCTTCATTCCACTCAACACTAGCAGAAGCGCATGATGCTTCATTACTGCTTTATGTGGTTGATGCTTCTGATGTTTCATTCCGCGCACAGCTTGATGTGGTACACGAAGTATTAGCGCAAGTGGGCGTTGAAGGCAGCGAAAAACTATTGGTACTGAACAAGTGCGATAGATTGAGCGAAGAAGAACAGTTAGAGCTGATTGAAGAATTCCCAGATGCAATGCTGACCTCGACTCGTGACCCGCTCGATATCACCAAACTACACAAGTACATTGTGGATGTGGCTGAACAAGGCATGATCGAAGAAGAGATCACGATTCCTTATTCTGGACAAGGCATTATCGGTGAGATTCGCTCAAACATGAGTGTGGTGAAGGAAGAATACGACTACGAATGCATCAAGCTTACTGTACGCTCAAGTGCAATTGATTTAGCGCGCTTGAAAAAGCGTATGCAGAAGTCTTGATCGTCTATCTAGTTTAGATAAGAACGTCCAAAGAAAAGTCTGCAGAGAGAGCGTTTTTTCGATCTTTGGGCGCTGAAGGAGTCGTATATCAAAGCGACAGGCAAGGGGCTAGCCACATCGTTGCGAAGCTTCTCGTTCGATTTCTCTAATTTGACCAAGCGAACATTTTTGACCAAGCAAGTAGTGGAACTCAGTTCGTCAGGCTTTCAATCAGGCTTGTATCGCGAAATCAGGCTACATAGCGGGATTGGGTTGAATTTGGATTCTGCTCAACAAGACGATAGTTCTACAGATTGGCAGTGTTGCTTAGGGCGGCTGGATGAACAGTATCGCTTTGCGGTGACGCTTGGCGGGAATTTGCTCCCCATGCAGATAGAGATGAGAACCTTTTCGTCGTCTCATCTCTTTACGTCTATGTGGATAAAATAAAGTTAGCTCGACTCTCCAAGCATCGCTTTTAATACTTCTGCGGGTACAGGCTGAAGTTGTTTGTCTTTATCTAGGCAAACCATCTCGATATCACCAATCACGGCAGGTTTGGTTGCATCTTTACGCCATACCTCTTGTCGCCATAAGGTTTTGTATTTGCCATCGATCTCAAAAGAGGTTCGGATATCGCAGATCTCTGCGAACTCAACGCCGTCTTGAAAGGTCATATTGGCTTTATACACCGCAAACCCCAGTCCATGTTCATTCCACAACTCTGCCAGTTTATCGCTGCCCAACACATGCTCGCGCGCACGCTCAAAGTATTTAAGAAAGTTAGGGTGATAAACCACACCTGAGTGATCGGTATCTTCGTAGTAAATCTGTACTGGGTGATGGTAGATCTGACTCATGGGTAGCAACTCTTGGTAAGTAGTGGATCAGTAAATCTGACTAAGTTGTGCAGCACTCTACAGGATAGGTTGAAATTACTTCAAGGCATCATCGTGAAAGGGGCTTTTGGTCAGACCTCATTTATCACTGATGCTTTGGTCAACTCCCACCCATTTACAAATATTCTATGTGTCATTTTCCACCCATTAATTTTTGTAGCGAGTTAGCGACAACTGCAGGCAGATCTGATGAAGCCTTGCGGTTAAAGGCTTGTTAATGAATTGTGTCAATATGGCGCGCTAATTGCCTTAGTGAAAGCACGCAGTTCCCATTGAAGGGCTGCTTTGTTTACTAAGGAGAATAATAATGTTTAAGCCTCTTACCCTGCTGTCTGTATCTGCTCTGGCGCTCACAAGTTTTAATGCTGCTGCAAACTGTGACCCTGGTGAAATCGTGATTAAATTCAGTCATGTAACCAATACCGATAAGCACCCGAAAGGCATCGCCGCTTCTTTACTGGAAGAGCGAGTAAACACAGAAATGAATGGAAAAGCTTGTATGCAAGTTTTCCCTAACTCAACACTTTACGATGATAATAAGGTACTGGAAGCCCTGTTAAATGGTGATGTTCAAATGGCGGCGCCATCGCTGTCAAAATTTGAGAAGTTCACTAAGAAATACCGCATTTTTGACCTTCCTTTCCTATTTGAAGACGTAGAAGCCGTTGACCGTTTCCAAAACTCAGAATCTGGTGAAAAGCTGAAGAATGCGATGAAGCGTCGTGGTCTTCAAGGCTTAGCATTCTGGCACAACGGCATGAAACAAATGTCGGCGAACAAACCTCTTATCAGCCCTGAAGATGCAAAAGGTTTGAAATTCCGTGTTCAAGCATCGGATGTATTGGTGGCTCAGTTTGAACAACTGGGTGCTAACCCACAGAAGATGTCTTTCAAAGAAGTATACGGTGGCCTACAAACTAAGGTTATCGATGGCCAAGAGAACACATGGTCAAACATCTACGGTAAGAAGTTCTTTGAAGTACAAGACGGCGTGACCGAAACTAACCACGGTATCCTTGATTACCTGGTAGTAACGTCGAACGACTTCTGGAAAGACCTACCTGAAGATGTACGTACGCAACTTGGCACAATCGTTCAAGAAGTGTCTGAGACTCGTAACGCAGAATCTTCAAAAGTTAACCTAGCGAACAAAAATAACATCATCGAAGCGGGTGGTGAGGTTCGTACGCTTACGCCTGAACAGCGTGAAGCATGGGTAACTGCGCTTCAACCAGTATGGAAGAAGTTTGAAAAAGACATCGGTTCAGACCTTATCGATGCAGCGTTAGCTTCAAACCAATAACACCGCTAAGGGAGTGGCGAGTATTCGTCACTCCTTATTAAAACAATTATAAGCGGAGTCAATTATGGAAAAGCCTCAAATGGAACAACCAAATTCTAGCGAATCAGCACTGGAAACCTCTCTTTTTTCCAAAGTCGGAAGAGTTACGGATGTGATTGAAGAGTCACTAATCGCATTTTTCCTTGGCGCAATGACGCTACTTACTTTTGCCAACGTGGTATTTCGATACGCATTCAATGACAACATCTTATGGGCACTGGAACTGACCGTGTTCATGTTTGCTTGGATGGTGTTAGTGGGCGCATCTTATGGCGTTAAAAAACACTTCCACATTGGTGTTGATGTGATCATCAACCTTGCCCCAGAAAAGCTACGCAAAGTGTATGCGCTCATCGCCGTGACAAGCTGCCTAGCATTTTCAATCTTACTTCTTATCGGTTCTTGGAATTATTGGTACCCATTCGCGACCGATCGCGCATGGTACGAGACCGACGATATTCCAATGCCAGAGATGCTTCAGTTTCTTGCTGACTGGCTGAATGAAGGCGAGCGATACGAGAAACTGCCACGTTTTATTCCTTATATGGCGCTGCCGATTGGTATGGCAATGCTAACGTTCCGTTTTGCTCAAGTTGCTTACCAAGTCGTCACAGGCAAGCTTGACCGCATGATTGCAGGACACGAAGCCGAAGAAGAGCTGGATGCGTTGAAAGCAGACGTGCTAGCGGGCTCTGACGAAGATGCGACAGCGGTATTGAATTCGACTCCGCAGAACAAAGCGAATGAGTCGAGTACCAAATCTAACGGTAAGGAAGACTAATCATGGCAATGTTATTTCTATTTTTAATGGTAATTGCTTTCATGTTGGTCGGTGTACCAATTGCAATTTCCCTCGGTTTATCGAGCGTAATATTCTTATTGATGCACTCAGATGCGTCATTAGCTTCAGTCGCACAAACGCTGTTTAATGCATTTGCAGGCCACTACACACTCTTAGCGATTCCTTTCTTTATCTTGGCCTCTAGCTTCATGTCTACTGGTGGCGTGGCGAAACGTATTATCCGTTTTGCTATCGCGATGGTAGGTTGGTTCCGCGGCGGCTTGGCGATGGCGTCGGTTGTGGCATGTATGATGTTCGCAGCCCTTTCTGGTTCATCTCCTGCAACGGTAGTGGCGATCGGTAGTATCGTTATCGCAGGTATGATCAAAAACGGTTACTCAAAAGAGTTCGCGGCAGGGGTTATCTGTAACGCGGGTACTTTGGGTATCTTGATTCCGCCGTCCATCGTGATGGTGGTTTACGCGGCTGCGACCGATGTATCGGTAGGTCGTATGTTCTTAGGTGGCGTTATTCCAGGTTTGCTGGCGGGTGTGATGTTGATGATTGCTATCTACATCGCAGCACGTATTAAGAAGATTCCGGCACAGCCATTTGTGGGCTGGGGCGAGATGTTCGCAGCTGCGAAAGATGCGAGCTGGGGCTTGCTGCTGATTGTCATCATTCTAGGTGGTATCTACGGCGGCATCTTTACTCCGACAGAAGCGGCGGCAGTGGCTGCGGTGTATGCCTTCTTCATTGCCAACTTTATCTATAAAGATATGGGGCCTTTCGCTGACAAGAACAATACAAAGCCTGCTTTGGTTAAGGTGTTCCAAACGTTTTTCCATAAAGACACCAAAGACACACTTTACGATGCAGGCAAGCTGACGATCATGCTGCTGTTTATCATTGCCAATGCTCTGATTCTTAAGCATGTACTGACCGAAGAACGCATTCCTCAAATGATCACTGAGTCTATGCTATCTGCGGGCTTGGGTCCGATCACCTTTTTGATTGTAGTAAACGTTTTACTCTTGATTGGTGGGCAGTTCATGGAGCCATCAGGCTTGCTGATCATCGTTGCTCCTTTGGTATTCCCAATTGCAATTGCGCTCGGTATCGACCCAATTCACCTAGGTATCATGATGGTGGTGAACATGGAGATAGGGATGATAACGCCGCCTGTCGGGCTCAATTTGTTTGTGACCGCAGGTGTCGCGAAGATGTCGATGATGAACGTGGTAAAAGCCGCATTGCCGTGGGTTGGGGTGATGTTCTTATTCCTGATTATCGTCACTTACGTACCTTGGGTATCAACATGGTTACCAACCACCTTGATGGGACCAGAGATCATAACCAAGTAGCTATTTGAGTCATTCACTGACATGGAATTTAATCCATAAAAAATGAGGAGGTCGCTAGACCTCCTCATCTATATTTCTGCCACGATTTGAATGAGGCTTTATCTGCTCATACAAAGCGCGTTTTGCCTCTAATTCTGGCGTGTGTAGATCGACATGATTGTCAGCATAAAAAATACCATCTATCTCGAAAGTATCTGTAATCGATGGCACTTTTGTTTTCTCACCCATAACCACTTCCTTATTACATTTATTGCATAACATCCTGTTGTCGAAATAAGTATAGGTGATCTTGCTCCCAAATCTAATTTAGTTTGGTTCTACCTTATAAGATTCTTTCGTTAGCTGGTGCTTTTGCATCTTATCGTAGAGGGTTTTCCTCGGTAATTGCAGCCTCTCCATGGTCTCTTTTATACTGCCATTGCATTCAATAAGTGCCTGCTTCAACGTGTTTTTTTCAAAGTCAGATACCAATTCTGCCAAAGACAGTTCTTGAGTAGTTTCAGTGGCGCTGTCTGATAAGTGAGAAAGCTTACCTAAAAGTACAAAACGCTCTGCAGTATTACGTAATTCTCGAACATTTCCCGGCCAATCATGAGCCAAAAGTGCGTGCAGTTCCTTTTGTGGAAGGGCTGGGGCTGTCTTGCCATAACGCGCCGCAGCAACCAGTAAGAAGTGATGGAACAGGGCTGGGATGTCTTCTTGTCTGCTTCTTAACGGCGGCAAGTCTAAGGTCACAACGTTAAGTCGATAATAGAGATCTTGGCGGAAAGTGCCTTCTTCAGCGGCTTTCTTTAGGTCGACTTTGGTTGCTGCTATCACTCGAATATCTAGTGGCACTAAACCGTTTGAACCAACTCGCTCAATAACGCGTTCTTGTAAGACGCGTAATAGGCGAATTTGTGCCTGCATCGGCATGGATTCAACTTCATCTAAGAATAGAGTTCCGCCTTGAGCAAACTCGAATTTACCCACTCGCTTGCTTTCTGCGCCCGTGAATGCCCCTTTTTCATGGCCATACAGTTCACTCTCAATCAGGTTTTCAGGAACAGCACCACAGTTGACCGCGACAAAGTTTTGCTCTCGACGGCTGCTTTGTTCATGCAGAGAACGTGCTACTAACTCTTTACCTGTACCTGTCTCGCCAAACAATAATATATCGGCATTGGTGTCGGCAATATGGGTGATGATGGAGCGCAGCTCAGTCATGGATTGCGTATCACCAATGATTCTAGGGCCGAGCGCTTGGCTGGCTTTGAGTGAACGTTTTAACTCAAGGTTCTCTAGTGTGAGCTGACGTTTTTCTATCGCTCGCTTAGTGGTTTCGATTAGGCGTTCATTAGCGAATGGTTTTTCGATGAAGTCATAGGCGCCGTATTGGATGGCTTGAACGGCCATTGAAATATCGCCGTGACCAGTAATCATGATCACGGGAATCTCTTTGTCTTTGTGCATCACGGTGTTGAGCAGATCATGCCCGGATAGACCTGGTAGACAGATATCAGTGATGATCACGTGAGGTAAGCCGTTTTCTTGAATCGCGAGCAGAGCAGACTCCGCATCGGGAAAGAATTCGGCATCAATGTCGGCGAGCTCGAAGCTCTGTTCAATCGCCATTCTTAGATCGGATTCATCATCAATGAAATAGACGTGACACATAGTGATTCCTTTACTTCTTTGTATTCTGGTTATTGCTGAGTTTTTGTTTGCTGTTCATGTCCAACAAGGGGCAACTCTATGCTGATTCGAGCACCGCCTTGAGGGCTACTACCGGTAACGAGCTTGCCATTTATTCCGTTGATTATTTGTTGAGAAATCGATAGCCCAAGTCCAAGTCCGTTTTTCTTGGTGGTATGGAAGGGTTCAAAAAAGTTTCCGCTAGAAGGGGAGGTGAAGCCGGGGCCGTTATCATCGACATGAATTAGCAAGGTATTGGCTTGTTGATGGTCGGACTCTCTAATCTCTAACAGAATAGCTAATTGTTTGTCATCTTGTTGTTCCACCGCCTGAATCGCGTTGGTCAGCAGGTTAATGATCACCTGTTCCAGTTGAATGGCGTTGGCGAGCACGCAAGCATCAAAGGTCTCAGGGAGTTCGTTGACCTTAACTCGCTCGCTCTTGAGTTGTGGCTTCATCAGCTCTTTCGATGAATGTAAAACTGGGAGTATTTGTAAGGTGTGTAGCTCTTCCGCAGTAGATTTTTTGGCGAACGAGCGAAGCTGGTGGCTGATTTTCGCCATACGATCAGTGAGTGCCGAGATTCGCGATAGATTGTCATCGACACGATCGGTTTTTTCTTTGGCAAGAAACAATCGGCCGTTGTCGGCATAACTGCGAATCGCGGCAAGCGGGTTATTCAGTTCGTGACTGATGCTCGCTGACATCTGCCCTAGCACTGCTAGTTTGGCGGCTTGGATGAGCTCGTCTTGGGTTTGCCTCAGAACATGCTCGGTTTCGATACGGTGTTTGATCTCAACATGTAACTCCGATGTACGTTCAAGCACTTGAAATTCGAGTTTTTGCTTGGCTTCGGATTGCAGCCTGTCTATCTGTGCTCGTCTTTGTTGTCTATGGTGGTTGAGCTGCATTGTTAGATAAATAATCGCAAAGATTAGGCTCAAAACAACAAGGTAAGCAACCAAGTCCCACCAAACTAAGTGGGTTGGAGAAAATACCCGTATGGTGAGTCTTGGTTCGGCTAGGAAACGCGAAGAACTAAAGAACTGCTCTTGGACGAGTTTGTGTGGCGACTCAATACGACTGGTGGCACTGTCTAAATCGCCGGAGAAGTGCAGGCTTTCTATTTTTGTATCGAGATACTGCCTGCTTTCTTGAATTCGAGTGTGTTGTACTTCGCTTAGCGGCTGAAGGCTTTTGAACAGCCACTCAGGGTTACTCGACATAAATACAATTTGATCTTTATCGTCAGCAACAAAAAAACTCTGTTTGCCTTTCCAACTTGCTTCAATCAGCGATAAATCCATCTTTACGACAATGACGCCAATAATCTCGGCGGCATAGGAGACGGGGTAAGAATAATAATAGCCTCGCTTTCCAGAGGTTGAACCTAGCGCAAAATATTGATTTTCATTGCCAATAATCGCTTCTTGAAAGTAGGGGCGGAAAGCAAAGTTACGACGAATAAAAGAACGCGGTTGATTCCAGTTACTGGCTGCAATGGTGGTGCCGATACTGTCTAGTAGGTAGGTGTCGGATGCTTGAATCACCGAGTTTACGTGCTCTAGATAACGATTAGTGAGTTCGATTTGCGCAGAGTTACTTGGAGAGTGCAGGGCATCGACCAGCTCTTTGTCTTTTGAAAGCAGCTCGGGAATGTGCGCGAACTTATCCAATTGGCTTGAAATATGAACAGAAAAGCGGTCCAGCTTAGATTGATGATCATTTAACAAACTTTCATGGCTCGTGCTCCACACCCAATGACCGCCAAACACCATCAGTAAACTGTATGTGACCATTAACAGTATTGGGATTTTAAAAGCTTGAAACATGAAGGCTCTCCGCTGATTTCTTTGGTAAACAATCAAGCCTGTCTTCTCTCGTTTATGGTAGCAAATAGCGGTAGTTTTTGCTGAAAGCAGAGAGTGAACAGATGGATGTAGGTTAAGGGTTTGTAACGGGGATTGTTGAAAAAGTTATCGACTCTGAGGGGTAAAACAAGAGCAAGATCTCTTTTTAAGGTTTTTAGCAAAAAAAGCCCTCGATTCCCTTGAAAAAGTCGCTATTGTCCCCATTTCTGTTGTGCTAAGTGATGATTTGATCGTTTTTGTATCACTTAGTTGGACGAATTTAGAGCATTCATCATCATGCAGAGGTGAACGGCTCGACAGAGATTAAACAGATCGCTAGAATGTCGCGTCTAAAATTTCTGTCCTGAGGCTAATCGGAGATACCTTTCTTGTTTCTGAAAACAAGCTTTATTGCGTTTTAATCGACGTGTGAAGAACGAAGATATCGCTGATTAGTCTGGTGTTTGGTTGAATAATCAATTCAGACATCAATGCTCGATTTTAAATTAGGTGTTCGGATAGAGCACTACACAAGGATGCAGCCAACAACGTCTGCTTTTGAATTAAAGCTAAGTTACGGCTCATATGCTCAGATTACTGAGCCAGTTTTGAGGTTTATATAATGCAAGTTACTGTTGAAACGCTAGAAGGCCTAGAGCGCCGTCTTAATATTACTGTTCCTGCTGCTAACATCGAAGATGCAGTTACAGCTGAACTACGCAACATCGCGAAAAACCGTCGTTTCGATGGTTTCCGTAAAGGCAAAGTGCCAATGAAGATGGTTGCTAAAATGTACGGCAAAGCAGTACGTCAAGACGTGATGGGCGAAGTAATGCAACGTCACTTCATCGAAGCGATCGTTAAAGAGAAAATCAACCCAGCTGGCGCACCTACTTTCGCACCAGTTGAAAACAACGAAGGCGCTGACCTAGTATTCAACGCAACTTTTGAAGTTTACCCAGAAGTTGAGCTGAAAGGTCTAGAAAACATCACTGTTGAGAAACCAGCAGTAGAAGTTAAAGAAGCTGACGTTGAAGAGATGATCGAAACTCTACGTAAGCAACAAGCAACTTGGACTGAAGTTGAAGCTGCTGCTGACGCTGGTTCTCGTGCAACTATCGACTTCGTTGGTTCTATCGACGGTGAAGAGTTTGAAGGCGGCAAAGCTGAGAACTTCCCACTAGAGATGGGCGCTGGTCGCATGATCCCTGGCTTCGAAGACGGTATCGTTGGTAAAACAGCAGGTATGGAATTCGAAATCGACGTAAACTTCCCAGAAGATTACCACGCTGAAAACCTAAAAGGTAAAGCAGCTAAGTTCTCTATCAAGCTGAACAAAGTTGAAGCTCGTGAACTTCCAGAACTAAACGAAGAATTCGTTGCTAAGTTCGGCGCAACTGACGGCGTTGAAGGTCTTAAAGCTGAAGTTCGTAAGAACATGGAGCGTGAGCTTAAGCAAGCTGTTAAGAACCGCATCAAAGAGCAAGCTATCGACGGTCTAGTTAACGAAAACAACATCGACGTACCTTCTGCTCTTATCGATCAAGAAATCGGTGTTCTACGTCAACAAGCTGCTCAACGTTTCGGTGGCAACACTGAAGCTGCTGACCAACTTCCACGTGAGCTGTTCGAAGAGCAAGCTAAACGTCGCGTAGTTGTAGGTCTTCTTCTTGGTGAAGTAATCAAGACTGAAGAACTAAAAGCTGACGACGAGAAAGTTAAAGCTATCATCGAAGAGATGGCTACAGCATACGAAGATCCAACAGAAGTTATTGCTTACTACGAGCAAAACGAGCAAATGATGAACAACATGCGCAATGTTGCTCTAGAAGAGCAAGCTATTGATGCAATCATCGCTAAAGCTCAAGTTTCTGATAAAGAAGTTAGCTTCAACGAGCTAATGAATCAGCAACCTGCTTAATATAGTAATATCTGACGTAGAAGGTTGACGTACGGTCAACAATTCTGCTAACAATGGTCCGTATGATTTAATCATTCGGGCCATTTATTTTAGGGACATAAGAATATGAGCTACCAAGAAAAAAATACAATGCCATCGATTATGGACGCACTAGTTCCTATGGTGGTTGAACAGACTTCCCGTGGTGAACGTTCTTACGATATTTATTCTCGTCTATTAAAAGAACGTATCATTTTCTTAACAGGTCAAGTGGAAGACCACATGGCAAATCTTGTCGTGGCTCAACTGCTTTTCTTGGAATCAGAAAACCCAGACAAAGATATCTATCTTTACATCAACTCACCTGGCGGTAGCGTAACAGCAGGCATGTCTATCTACGACACAATGCAGTTCATCAAGCCAAACGTGAGCACAGTATGTATGGGTCAAGCTTGCTCTATGGGTGCATTCTTACTAGCGGGTGGTACTCCTGGTAAGCGTCACGTGCTTCCAAACTCACGTGTAATGATTCACCAGCCACTTGGCGGTTTCCAAGGCCAAGCGTCTGATATTCAAATTCACGCGCAAGAGATCCTAACGATCAAACAAAAGCTAAACAAACTATTGGCAGAGCACACAGGTCAGCCTCTAGAAGTTGTTGAGCGCGATACAGATCGTGATAACTTCATGTCTGCTGATCAAGCAGTAGAATACGGCTTGGTGGATTCAGTTCTTAATCACCGCGGTCAATAATTGCAGGGCAATTGTTTAACGCAAAGTGATTCAAATTGATATACACTCAAGCATAGAGAGTTAAGGCTAAGAGGTTAGCGAATGACAGATAAAAGCAAAGAGGGTGGTAGCGGTAAACTGCTTTACTGCTCTTTCTGTGGCAAAAGCCAACACGAAGTTCGCAAGTTAATCGCAGGTCCTTCTGTTTACATTTGTGATGAATGTGTCGATCTTTGTAACGACATTATTCGTGAAGAAATTAAAGATGTTCTTCCTAAGAAAGAATCGGAATCGCTGCCAACGCCGCGTGAGATTCGTGAGCATCTTGACGACTATGTAATCGGTCAAGAATACGCGAAGAAAGTGCTAGCAGTTGCAGTTTATAACCACTACAAGCGTTTACGTAATGGTGATACGACAGCTGAAGGCGTAGAGCTAGGTAAGAGTAACATTCTTCTTATCGGTCCTACTGGTAGTGGTAAAACACTACTGGCTGAAACATTGGCTCGTTTCCTAGACGTTCCTTTCACAATGGCAGACGCAACAACACTAACCGAAGCGGGTTACGTGGGCGAAGATGTTGAAAACATCATCCAGAAGTTGCTTCAGAAATGTGATTACGACGTAGCGAAAGCGGAACGCGGCATTGTTTACATCGATGAAATCGACAAGATTTCTCGTAAAGCTGAAAACCCATCAATCACGCGTGACGTGTCTGGTGAAGGTGTACAGCAAGCTCTACTAAAACTTGTTGAAGGTACAGTAGCTTCAGTTCCACCTCAAGGTGGTCGTAAGCATCCACAGCAAGAGTTCTTGCAAGTGGACACGTCTAAGATCTTATTTATCTGTGGTGGTGCGTTTGCAGGCCTAGATAAAGTGATTGAACAGCGTGTAGAAACAGGTTCAGGTATCGGCTTTGGCGCAGAAGTGCGTTCAAAAGATGAAACCAAAACTATCGGTGAATTGTTCACTCAAGTAGAACCTGAAGATCTAGTGAAATATGGTCTGATTCCAGAATTCATTGGTCGTCTACCTGTGACAACAACACTGACAGAGCTTGATGAAGAAGCGCTAATCCAAATCCTATGTGAGCCAAAGAATGCACTTACAAAACAGTACGCAGCATTATTTGAGCTTGAGGATACAGAGTTAGAATTCCGTGAAGATGCTTTACGTGCCATTGCTAAGAAAGCAATGAACCGTAAAACAGGTGCTCGTGGTCTACGTTCTATCTTGGAGGGTGTTCTACTAGAAACTATGTACGAACTGCCATCTTCAACTGATGTAAGCAAGATTGTGATTGATGAGTCGGTAATTAATGGTGAGTCAGAACCACTATTAATTTACAGCAACTCAGATAACCAAGCAGCTGTTGCAGAGTAGGTCTTTTTTAGACAAGTCACTCAAATTGAAAAAGGAGGTAAGCAATTACCTCCTTTTTTTTATTCTTCCATTGAATCCAGTCGTTTAAGCCCCATATACTGCTTTATAAGTTAAAGCGGAAGAGAGAAATATATGAACTTGGAACGTTCCGAGCGTATCGAAATCCCCGTGCTACCTCTACGTGATGTAGTGGTTTACCCACACATGGTTATTCCATTGTTTGTTGGTCGTGAAAAATCGATTACTTGCCTTGAATCGGCAATGGAAGCTAACAAACAAGTACTACTTGTAGCGCAGAAAGAAGCGGACACTGATGAGCCTTCAATTGACGACCTATTTAAAGTAGGAACTGTCGCTACCATTCTTCAGTTACTAAAGCTCCCTGATGGTACTGTTAAAGTGCTTGTCGAAGGTCAGCAGCGTGCAAAAATTCACCAATTCAAAGAAAGTGAGTTTTTCTTAGCGGACGCAGAATACGTTGTAACCTCAGAACTTGACGAAAAAGAACAAGAAGTGGTTGTTCGCAGCGCGATCAATCAATTCGAAGGCTTTATTAAGCTGAACAAAAAGATTCCACCAGAAGTTCTAACATCTCTGAACGGTATTGATGAGGCAGCTCGCCTTGCTGATACGATTGCTGCACACATGCCACTTAAACTGGTAGACAAGCAACACGTTCTAGAAATCTTAGATGTGACTGAACGTCTGGAATTCTTGATGGGCCAAATGGAGTCAGAAATTGACATCTTGCAAGTTGAAAAACGCATTCGTGGCCGCGTTAAGAAGCAAATGGAAAAATCTCAGCGTGAGTACTACCTGAATGAGCAAATGAAAGCGATTCAGAAAGAACTTGGCGAGATGGACGACGCTCCTGATGAATTCGAGACTCTGAAGAAGAAGATCGAAGACTCTAAGATGCCTCAAGAAGCTCGTGAAAAAACCGAGCAAGAACTGCAAAAACTGAAAATGATGTCGCCAATGTCTGCTGAAGCAACAGTAGTACGTAGCTACATTGATTGGATGGTGGGCGTTCCTTGGGCTAAGCGTTCAAAAGTGAAAAAGAATCTAGCGAAAGCGGAAGAGATCTTAAACGAAGACCACTACGGCTTAGAGCGTGTTAAAGAACGTATTCTTGAATACTTGGCAGTACAAAACCGTATCAACAAGCTAAAAGGCCCAATCCTTTGTCTTGTTGGTCCTCCTGGTGTAGGTAAAACCTCGCTAGGTCGTTCGATTGCTGCGGCAACGGGTCGTAAGTACACGCGTATGGCACTTGGTGGCGTTCGTGATGAAGCTGAGATTCGTGGTCACCGTCGTACGTACATCGGTTCACTTCCGGGTAAACTGATCCAGAAGATGTCTAAAGTTGGTGTTAAGAACCCACTGTTCCTACTAGATGAGATCGATAAGATGTCTTCTGATATGCGTGGCGACCCATCTTCAGCACTTCTAGAAGTTCTAGATCCAGAACAAAACAACGCATTTAACGATCACTACCTAGAGGTAGATTACGATCTGTCAGATGTTATGTTCGTGGCAACATCGAACTCGATGGACATTCCTGGGCCTCTACTGGACCGTATGGAAGTGATTCGTCTATCTGGTTACACAGAAGATGAGAAGCTGAACATTGCTAAGAGCCATTTACTGGACAAGCAAGTTCAACGCAACGGTCTTAAGCCTCATGAAATTGAGATTGAAGACTCTGCAATCATCGGCATCATTCGTTACTACACGCGTGAAGCGGGTGTACGTAGCCTAGAGCGTGAAATCTCAAAGATCTGTCGTAAAGCAGTGAAGAACATCTTGCTAGACAGCGATCTTAAGTCTGTAACGGTTAACATTGATAACCTGAAAGAGTACTTAGGTGTTCAACGCCACGACTTCGGTAAAGCGGATGAAAGCAACCGTATCGGTCAAGTAACAGGCCTAGCGTGGACTCAAGTGGGTGGTGATCTACTGACTATCGAGACCGAAGCAATGCCGGGCAAAGGTAAGCTAACGCAAACTGGCTCACTTGGCGACGTGATGAAAGAGTCGATTCAAGCGGCAATGACAGTGGTTCGTTCTCGTGCTGAAAAACTGGGTATCAACTCAGATTTCTACGAAAAACGTGACATTCACGTTCACGTACCAGAAGGTGCTACACCGAAAGATGGCCCGAGTGCGGGTATCGCAATGTGTACTGCACTTGTCTCTAGCTTGACGGGTAACCCGGTTAAAGCAGAGGTCGGTATGACAGGTGAAATTACCCTTCGTGGTGAAGTTTTACCTATCGGTGGCTTGAAAGAAAAACTGCTTGCTGCACACCGTGGCGGCATCAAAACTGTACTGATCCCTAAAGACAATGAGCGTGATTTGGAAGAGATTCCAGACAACGTAATCGCTGACTTGAAGGTGATCCCGGTTCAGTGGATTGATGAAGTACTCAAAGTCGCGCTAGAACGAGATCCGTCAGGGGTCGAGTTTGACGTGAAAAAATAGTGATGCATAGCAAAAATAAGTAAAGAATTACGCTGATAGGCCCGAAAAGGCTTGTCAGCGTTTTTTTTGGACGCTAAGTTATTGATCAAAGCGGCAGCCCTTTTGCAATAAGGCTTGCGGCTAAATTAAAACCAAAATGGAACGTACAGTCATCAGAAGTAGTCACAGATGACACATAGGGGAAAAACAGTGAATAAAACACAACTAGTAGAATCAATCGCAGAAAACGCAGACATCTCTAAAGCTTCAGCTGGCCGCGCTCTAGACGCATTCATCGAAGCAGTTGGCACAACGCTACAATCTGGTGACCAAGTTGCACTTGTTGGCTTTGGTACTTTCAGTGTTCGTACTCGTGCTGCTCGTACAGGTCGTAACCCAAAAACTGGTGAAGAGATCCAAATCGCAGAAGCTAAAGTACCTGGCTTCAAAGCGGGTAAAGCACTTAAAGACGCATGTAACTAATTTTCACTGCTGAAACCTCCATTTAAGAGGGGAAGGCAGTAAAATGCGTTTACTGTTTGAAAAATGATGTTTCATTCTTAAACAGTATGTGTACAAAGCACATTGAACTTATTTAAATTATGCGCATCCTACTGATGCGCATTTCTTTTTCTGATAATATCGCGTGAATAGATTTTTATTTTGAAGCCAATGCTTCATATCCGGAGAGCACTTAAATTATGATGGATCGATTACGCGAAGGCGTGAATAGCATCGCGGTAAAAATTATCCTTGGGTTGATTATCCTGTCATTCGTATTCGCAGGTGTAGGCAGCTACATCACCGGTGGCGGTAACAACGCAGCAGCTAAAGTTGGCAACACAGAAATTGCTCGTGGTGAGTTCGAACAGGCTTACCAAAACGAACGTAATCGTATGCAGTCTCAACTTGGCGATTACTTCGCGCAAATGCTTGCAGACCCTGCTTACGTAGAGTCTTTCCGTAAATCAGTACTTGATCGCATGATCAATGACGTACTGCTTGAGCAGCAAGCTGAGTCTCTAGGCCTACGAATCAGTGATTCTCAAATCCGCACCATGATTCTAGAAATGCCTCAGTTCCAAACGGCGGGTCAATTCGACCAAGAAGTTTACCAATCGGCACTACGTCGTGCAGGTTTCAGCGCAGAGAGCTTCGCTGAATACATGCGTCGTGACCTTATGCGCAACCAGCTTGTGACTGCACTTCAAGGCAGTGAATTCGTTCTTCAGGGCGAAATCGATACTCAGAGCAAGCTTATCGCACAAACTCGTGACATTCGCACAGTGACACTGTCTGTTGCTGACCTTGCAAAAGACATCGAGTTAACTGACGAGCAAATCGAACAGTACTACCAAGAGAACCCAGCAGCTTACACTCGTCCAGAGCAAGCTAAGGTATCTTACATTGAGCTTTCTGCTGAAGCGCTTAAGTCTCAGCTTGAAGTAAGCGATGAAGAAGCACAGAAATACTACCAAGAGCACCTAGACAAGTACTCAACGGAAGAGCAACGTAAAGTTAGCCACATCCTAGTTCAAGGCGATGACGAAGCGAAAGCTCAGGCAATCCTAGACGAGCTAAATGCAGGCGCTGATTTTGCTACGCTAGCGGAAGAGAAATCTGACGACTTCGGTAGTGCAGACGTTGGCGGTGACCTAGGTTGGATTGAGCGCGATGTTATGGACCCTGCATTCGAAGACGCGGCTTTCGCTCTTGAGAATATTGGCGATACTACTGGTCTAGTTAAATCTGATTTCGGCTACCACATCATCAAGCTAGACGAACTAAAAGCGTCTCAAGCTCAGCCTTACACTGAAGTAGCGGCAGAGATTAAGACAGAGCTTCTAGACCAACACGCAGTTGATCAGTTCTACGAGCAACAAACTGAGCTAGAAAAAGTAGCGTTTGAATTCCCAGATTCTCTAGATGATTCTGCAGAAGCTATCAACGCGAAGATCACAACGACAGATTTCATCTCTCAAGTTGACGCTCCAGAAGTTCTGATGACGCCTGCAGTTATGCAAGCTATCTTGAGCCCTGAAGTGAAAGAAGACGGTCTAAACTCGGAAGTTATCGAAGTTGCACCTGAGCACGTAATTGTTGTTCGTGTAGAAGAGACTCGTGATGAGACAGTTCTTCCTCTAGCTGAAGTGAAAGATCAAGTTGTCGCTGCACTGTCTGCTGTACAAGCAGAGCAGCAAGCGGTTGAGCTAGGTGTTTCTCTAGTGAACGAACTTGAGCAAGGCAATGAAGCAGTACTAGCGGACAACAACCTTGAGTTCACTGAACTTGAAACGATTGACCGTAACTCGCCATTAGCGGCATCTGTATTCGCTCTAGCGAAACCAGAAGCAGGTCAAGCTGTGTTTGGTCAATCTAAAGACCAAGACGGTAATATCGTTGTTGTTGAGCTTTCTAAAGTAACGGCTGAGATCAACCCAGCCTACAGCACTCAAATTGGTGCACAGTTGGAGCGAGTTGGTAACCAGCAAGACCTGACTAACGTATTAAACGTACTTCGTAAAAACGCAGACGTTGAATACTACGTAGTGGGTCAAGGTCAGTAAGCGTTTGATTACCTCAGTAGCAAGCTCAAGTTAGAGCTTACTACTGAAATCAACACGTGATTGTTAGGCTTTAATTCAGATTTGTGAGCCAACAAACAAGCTGATGAAAATAAGATGTATAACGAAGCGGGTCACTTAGGTGATCCGCTTTATTTTTATCTGGTGATTGTGTTATCTAGCGCGGCAAATGCATAAGTTACGTTTTTTGAACAAAGGAACTATTTATGCGCACGATATATTCAACACTAATTCTTTCATTTCTGATGCTCTTAAGCCCTGCCGTGTTTGCAGACAGCCCAACCAAGGCTGAGCTTTACGAAGGCATTGAGATTACGGTCAACATCAATACCGCGACGGCAGAAGAACTTTCAGCACTATTGGTTGGCGTGGGTGACAAGAAAGCCAAAGAAATCGTCGATTACAGAGATCAGAACGGGGCATTTACTACTGCTGATGATTTGGTGAGTGTCAAAGGGATAGGTGAAGCGACGGTTGAAAAGAACCGCGAAAGAATTCAACTTTGACCCGTTTTTCTACTTGTTAGAAATGAAGCGATAGATATGAAGCCTCCGGCCAATGCACCTGCTAGGTGGGCTTCAATCGCGATACGAGCATTAATCAGTTCACCAGTCGTGCTAGAAGGGCCAATAAGCTGCTCCCAAGCGATTTTAGCGACTAATCCGAATACTAACAGCCAACTAGACTTCCTGCCGTTTAAAGCCTCTCTGAGCGCGAATAAGCCAAACAACCCATGCAAAGTGCCCGATAGGCCAACGTAGATCTGAATACTTGAAAACAACAGAGCGACGCCAGTCACTAAACTGATCACAAGCAAAGCAACAACAAGCTGTTTTTTACTCGGTTGAAACAGGTAGCTGATGATCCACAAGCCTGCTAGATTCATCAGAAGATGCGAGTAGTTGGTATGTGAAAAGTTTCCTGTTAGGATTCGCCACCATTGCCCATCGGCAATCGCATTGCTATCCCAAACGACCCAAGCTTGTATTGGCTCAAATTGGAATAAGACGCATAAAAGTGAAATGAAAATTAAAACAGGGTACACATTAAATCCATGTCTCGTTATTGCCCCCAATGCAGCAAGGCTTTGAAAGCTTGTATTTGTCAGTGGGTTACACCACTCGAATCGAATGTTGAGCTTATCATTCTTCAGCACCCATCAGAAGAGCATCGTCCGATGGGAACAGCGCGTATTCTCTCGTTATCTCTTAATAACAGCGTGACGTTTGTTGGCGAAGACTTTTCAGACAACGAACAACTCAACGCATTGTTGTGCGATGAACAGTATCAACATGTGATTTTATACCCAAGCGAAAACTCTGTTTCAGTTGAGTCGGCGACATCTCCCAATAAGAAGCTGCGTGTGATTTTATTGGATGGCACGTGGAAGAAAGCATTCAAGATGTGGCAAGTATCGAGTAACTTGCATGCGTTGAACACGGTTCATTTACCGAAAGATCTCAAGGGTAATTACCGAATTCGCAAAGCACCCAGTGAAAATAGCCTTTCAACCGTTGAAGCTGGCTATCATTTACTTAGCTTGTTAGAGCGTGATGGCGACTTTAGCCCTTTGCTAACGGCATTTGACCAAATGATTCAGTTTCAAATCAATCAAATGCCGCCGGGCGTGTTTGAGAAAAACTACTTAGATTAAGCCGTTTTAGTAAAGTGAGTCAGGAATTAAAACTCGGTATGAGCTGAGAACAGTTGCTGATGCATTTTCTGCGCAAGATCATCAGTCATCGATGAAATGTAATCGGCTATCACGCGCATTTTTCGAGACTCATCTTGATGTTGTAGCCATTGCTTCTTGATGGGCAGTGGCAGCAAGCGTTCAGGATCTGCGCTGAATGCTTCAAACATATCCATGATGATCTGTTGACCTTTGTATTCGATGACCTGAACCTGTGGCACTTGAATAACGAACTCGCTGACAAAGTGTTTCAGCTTATCGAGTGTGCCGTCCATGCTCGGCTCGAGCACCGCATTGTAAGCCAACAGTACATTCTCAAAGTTAGCCTCCACTCGCTTAATCGAGATACTGGTCAACAGTGCGTTGACTATCCCACCAATCGCATCCTTTCGACGATACTGTTCACCAGAGAAAAGCATCTCTGTAATTGAATCTAGGTGTTCACAAATCCATGGGTCGGCCATCTCTTTCAGTTGAGGGTAAGCCGATTCGACCCACTGAGCTTTGGTCACAGAGCCAAGCACAATCGCATCTTCTAAATCGTGCACGCCATACGCGATGTCGTCAGCAAGTTCCATGATCGAACAATCCAGTGACTTATATTTGGTCTTGTTGTGCTCAAGTGGCTCGGTATGCGTTTTTCTTTTCTGTTTTAGGAGCTGTTGGTCGCTGCTTGAAAGCGGTTCAAGCACCCAGTTAAACAACTCTTCATCATGATCGTAGATGCCTTTTGCTGGCATCCAATCTTTAGCTCGGAGTTGTCGTTGATGCTTAACGGGTTCAGACTGCAATTTAGCTTGAACCTCACTCAGCAGAGAAGGGTACTTAATTAGACCTAACAAAGTGCGTCGAGATAGGTTCATCCCGTGATGTTCAGTGTAAGGTTCTAGCTGTGTGACTATGCGAAACGTTTGAGCGTTGCCCTCAAAGCCGCCGTGGTCGCGCATCATGTAGTTGAGTGCGACTTCGCCGCCATGTCCATAGGGTGGATGACCGATGTCGTGAGCCAAACACAGTGAATCAATCAAACTGTCTGAGGGTAATAGGTCTCGAAATTCGGGCTGCTTTTTCTTCAGTTGAGCGACGATACCGGTGCCAAGCTGAGCGGCCTCAAGAGAGTGGGTAAGGCGCGTTCGGTGAAAGTCGTTGACCGTGGTGCCATGGATCTGGGTTTTCGCTTGTAAGCGACGGAAAGCAGCAGAGTGAAGCACGCGCGCACGGTCACGCTGATACGGGCTGCGGTGGTCATCCCGTCTTATTTTATGTTCATCGTCATTTCGATGCTGCCATTCTTGTTCGAGTACAAAGGGTGGTTCGAGTTGAGAATTCAAAATAGCACCTATCAAATTGATTTTATTTAGCTAATTAAAAACAACTTATACCCAGCTAGCTTATCTCGTCTAGTGATAATTCAAAGCTCGGTGCGAATGTGGTGAGAAAGTAGTCCATTTCTGGGCTTTTGCGTTGTTCGAGTGTCTCTTCCAATCGGCGCTTGGCTTGCTCGTATTCATGATTGCCCGCACTGAGCTCTTCCAAGCATTTCAGGTACGCACAGATAGTATCTGCCTGCTTGACGATGCTTTGCTCTTCTTTACTCGCAGTACCAGATATTAAGAAGGGGGCGAAGTCGTCTCTGAACTCTTCTGGCAACATCGAAAGCAGTCTTTGTTCTGCCGCGGCTTCTATCTTCTTATACTCTTGTGCAATATCCGGGTTGTAGTATTTAACTGGCGTTGGCAAATCACCCGTCAGTACCTCACTGGTGTCGTGGTACATGCCAAGCAGAGCAATGTGCTCGGGGTTAAGCTGACCATCAAACTTCTTGTTTTTGATCAGTGCCAAGGCGTGTGCCACGAAAGCAACCTGTAGGCTATGTTCTGAAATGTTCTCGCTTGATACCGAACGCATCAGGGGCCAGCGTTGAATTAGCTTCATGCGTGCGAGATGGGCAAAGAAATGGCTCTGTTTCATAAATGTCCTTTTTAAACAATGCTCCACTCGTATCTTATGTTAACTCAAACCGTACGAGACAGCGGATACAAAAAAGGCTCCTAAACAGGAGCCTTTTAAGCATAGAAGTGAATGAATACAAGTTAAAGTCTTTTAAAACAGCAAATTGTAGCCATCTTTCTTTGTGCTCATTAACCTTCGATGAGGTCGTCTTGGCTGTAAGTCTGTAAGAAGCGCTCTAAACGACCAATTGCGATTTCTAGATCTTCGATGTGCGGCAGAGTCACGATACGGAAGTGATCCGGTTTCGGCCAATTGAAGCCCGTACCTTGAACCAATAGCACCTTCTCTTGCTTAAGGAAGTCGAGTACAAACTTCTGATCGTCTTTGATGTTGTACATGTTGGTGTCGATTTTAGGGAACAGGTACATTGCACCTTTCGGTTTCACACAAGAAACGCCAGGGATCTTGTTGATCAGTTCCCATGCACGGTCACGCTGTTCAAGCAGTCGACCGCCTGGAAGAATCAGCTCATTGATACTCTGATAGCCACCGAGTGCGGTTTGGATAGCGTGTTGCATCGGAACGTTGGCACACAAACGCATTGAGGCCAGCATTTCTAGTCCTTCAACGTAGCCTTTCGCTAGGTGTTTAGGGCCTGTTAAGAACATCCAACCACCACGGAAACCACACACACGGTAAGCTTTAGATAGGCCGTTGAACGTGACCATTAATACATCTTCAGCAAGCGTTGCCACTGAAGTGTGTACCGCACCGTCGTAAAGTACTTTGTCGTAGATTTCATCGGCGAAGATGATCAAACCGTGCTCACGAGCAATCTCAACCACTTGCAGTAGGAAATCACGGCTGTATACCGCGCCCGTTGGGTTGTTCGGGTTGATAAGAACGATGCCGCGCGTCTTTGGTGAGATCTTCGCGCGCATGTCGTCTAGATCTGGATACCAATCAGCATCTTCATCACACATGTAGTGAACCGGTGTGCCACCAGAAAGCGCAACAGACGCTGTCCATAGTGGGTAGTCCGGAGCGGGAACTAAGATTTCATCACCATTATCCAGTAGCGCCTGCATAGACATAACGATAAGCTCTGATGCGCCGTTACCAATGTAAACGTCTTCTACATCAAGGTTACGTAGGCCTTTTTTCTGGTAGTGCTGAACAACCGCTTTGCGGGCTGAATAGATGCCTTTTGAGTCGCAGTAACCTTGAGATGTCGGTAGGTTACGGATTACGTCAACAAGGATTTCATCAGGGGCGTCAAAACCAAATGGGGCGGGGTTACCAATATTAAGCTTCAGTATTTTATGCCCTTCTTCTTCCATGCGCTTAGCATGTTTGAGTACAGGCCCCCTGATTTCGTAGCATACGCTGTTGAGTTTTGACGACATCCCGATATTTTGCATTGCCGATTTCCTGAAATTAATTTAAATACTTTATTAAAGTACCGCAAAATGGCGTTTGATAGAATAAAAATCTGATGAATGTCGCATTTCAGTGTCACGTTTAGCCTTTTTGTTGTCACTCTTTTCTAAATTTTAATTAATCGCTTTCTTGGTTATTGGCTAAGATGAATAAAGGGGCGGGATCGCTTAAAATCACAGGAATGTTGAAAAGATATAGTACATTCTTGATCTAAGTGGGTACTGCCCATAAAGTATCAAACTAATATAATAATAATTTAGATGTGAACGAGGTCGATTTGTCACATTTCCAGCAAACTATCTCCGCTTTGATTGAGCGAGTACAAAATGCCCAAGCAAGCGAAGTTCGTTGTGTTGAAGTTCTAACGCAAAAACCATCGTTTGCATTTATAGAATGGCTTCATGCTCAACCGCTCTTTCCTAAGTTCTACTGGCAGTCACGCGACACTCGTGAAGAGGTTGTTGCGCTCGGACAGTTACATACGTTTTCAGATCCTGCACCCGCGTACGCTATTCTTGGTGAAGACCAACGAATCTGGGGTGGACGCTCGTTTGATGGGCACACCGCAAAGAACCGTCGCTGCATGGAGTCGTTTTTCTTCCTTCCTCAGGTTGAATTGATCCGCTTTGACAATACTTGGTCGCTGGCGGTTAATTTGTCCCCTGATCGCGTTTCTTCTATTAATGCTTTGAATAAGCTTTCTGTAGAAGCCGCGATATTGGCGCCTTTGTCTGCCCATATTGAACAGATCAATCACGTTCCAGAAAGAGAGCAGTGGGGCAACCTTGTCGATAAAGTGCTGCAAGGCATTAGCGATGAAGAGTACAAAAAAGTCGTTTTAGCACGTAAAACCACACTGCAACTCGATGCGCCTATCTGCGCAGCTCAATTACTTAAAGCCAGCTATCTGCAAAATCACCACAGTTTCCACTTTATGTTGGTGCTGGATTCTAAACACAGTTTCATTGGCTCGACACCAGAGCGCTTATATAGCCGACATGGTATGGAGCTTGATACCGAGGCGCTTGCTGGAACCATTGGTCGCGGAGAGAACGCTACTGAGGATATGGAACTGGCCAACTGGCTTTCTCAAGACAGCAAAAACCTCAATGAGAACCAGTATGTGGTCGACGACATCATTGAGCGTCTCACTCCTCATTCTCAAACGGTCCATGTTGAAAAGGATGCGCGTCTAGTGCGCTTGCGTAAGGTGCAGCATTTGAAGCGCAATATCCATGCTCAGCTCAACAATGGCGTTAATGGTGTGCAGTTGCTTGCTGCCTTACAGCCAACTGCTGCGGTGGCGGGTTTACCTCGTAAAGAGGCGATGGATTTCATTCTTGAACACGAACCGTTTGCACGAGGTTGGTATGCAGGCTCTGTAGGCTATATCAGTCATCAGCGAGCGGAATTCTGCGTGGCGATTCGAAGCGCCTTGATTGTAAACGATCAAGTACAACTGTTTGCTGGCGCGGGGATCGTGCCGGGATCGGTTGCCGAACATGAATGGCAAGAGCTGAACAAGAAGATGTCTACTCTGCTTAGCTTAATTTCAGATCATCCTCCATTGGGTGTCGCGTCATGAATCACGACCAAGCCGTATTAAATAGAGTTTGGTGTCACACGTTACTTGAAGAGCTTGCACGCAATGGCGTTGAACATGTTTGTGTTGCTCCGGGCTCTCGCTCAACGCCGCTAACTCTCGAAGCTGAAGCCAACTCCAAGTTAACCTTACACACGCACTTTGATGAGCGCGGGCTTGGCTTCTTGGCTTTAGGTTTAGCTAAAGCGAGCAACAAACCCGTTGCGGTGGTTGTTACTTCTGGAACTGCCGTAGCTAACCTTCTACCAGCGACCGCTGAATCTGGATTAACGCGAGAAAAGCTAATCTTGTTGACCTCCGATCGACCGATTGATTTAGTCGACTGTGGTGCCAATCAAGCGATTCAGCAGCAGGGTATCTTTTCGTCTCACGTTGAAACGGCACTAAACCTTCCAAGTCCAACGACACAAGTTTCTTTGAATTGGCTTTTGACGTCGGTTGATAACGCACTGGCGAAACAGCGCAGCGTCGGTGGGGCTATTCATATCAACTGTCCGTTCCCAGAACCGCTTTATTCCGCTAATAGCGCCGAGATGTATGCGGATTATACAAAGAGCGTGGCAGCTTGGAGAGCTTCAACCTGCCTTTACTCGAACACTTATTTGCCCAGTCATTTAATCGATCAGCCTGTCTCAGCAAGTGATTATGTCGCTCGTAAAGGCGCAGTGATTATTGGTTCTATCGAGAATGAAGCCGCAATTAAAGCCAAGCAGTTTGCGACAGCTTTGGGCTGGCCAGTATTCTGTGACCCTCAATCGGGTGTCAGTAGTGACTGGAAACACTATGATTTATGGATGCAAAGTGACGCAGCCAAAGCACAGCTTAGTCAGTGTGATTTTATTATCCAGTTTGGTGAGCGCATCGTATCTAAGCGTCTTAACCAATGGGTAAAAGAACAAGCTGCCACATTTTGTTCATCGCAGTACATCGTTGTTTCACCAGATGCACATCGTATTAATCAAGATCATCTGCCTCAAACTCATATTGTCGCTGATATCGAACATTGGTTATCAGAGCAACATCTCCCAACGCTGTTGGGAGAACATGCTGGCTGGGCGGCATCTTTGGCGGAAGTCGCGAATACGGTTCAGCAGTTAGCGTTGGCGCAAATCTCTAATAACGACCAACTGACAGAGTTGAGCGTTGCCGTTGACTTGTCGTCTAGACTTAAGGGCAGAGAGCTTTTTGTGGGAAATAGCTTGATGGTAAGGCTGGTGGATATGCTGTCATCAATCTCTGCGACTCAAGTCTACAGCAACCGCGGTGCATCGGGCATTGATGGCTTGGTGGCGACGGCTGCGGGAGTGATAAAAGCCAACCAGAATCCTTTGATGATGCTGATTGGTGACACCTCTTTGTTGTACGACCTAAATTCACTGGCTCTGCTGACTCATAATTTAACGCCGATGGTTATTGTTGTGACCAACAATGACGGTGGTGCGATCTTTGACTTGTTGCCGGTACCAGAGCAGCAGAAACAGTCACTTTATCAAATGCCTCATGGTTTCAGTTTTGAACACGCTGCTGCGCAGTTCCAACTTGGTTATGCGGCGCCAGAAACTTTGAATTGCTATCAAAACATTATCGAACAACATTTCGAACAGGGTCAGGGTACCTTGCTCGTAGAAGTTAAGACGCCTCCCGAACAAGCGTCTACTTTGCTGAAGCAATTCAGCTCAATGCTCACCGAGGCATTAGCCTAAGGACTTTACATGCTTTACTCCAATTATTACCCAGCAGTACAAGAATCTTCTGACAAACCTTTGCTTGTTTTTTTACATGGTTTACTCGGAAGCGGGGATGATTGGAGTGCATGCCACCCCTTCCTCGAAGACTTTCCTCGTCTTTGCATAGATTTGCCCGGACACGGACAAAGCCGGTTTATCGACCCTGTAGGCTTTGATCATTGCTGTACCAAGATAGTTCAGTGCATCACATCTCAGCTGGCTCTCAACGATCTTCCTGTCGATTATCCTATCGTGGTGATTGGGTATTCTATGGGGGGAAGGCTTGCCATGTATGGGGTAACAAGCCCTTGCTTCGAAACTCTTAACTTAGAGAAAGTCATCATTGAAGGTGGCAACTTTGGCTTGGAATGTGATGAAGAAAGAGCACAAAGGTTAGTACACGATACGCAATGGGCTGTTCGCTTTGCACAGCAGTCGATTGAAGATGTTTTAGACGATTGGTATCAACAAAGCGTCTTTTCTTCACTAAATCATGAGCAAAGACAAACTTTGGTCATAAAGCGTAGTGGTAACCTTGGAGTATCCGTAGCAAATATGTTGTTATCTACTTCGTTAGCTAAGCAACCGGATTTACGTGCCACATTGAAATCTCATGAGCATTTATTGCATTATGTATGTGGAGAAAAAGATCGTAAATTCATGGAGCTAGCTGAGAATAGTGGCTTTGAATATAGTCAGGTGGATTACGCGGGTCATAATGTTCATTTTGAGCAACCAGAGATGTTTTCAAATCTGATCATCCAATGTATCGCCAGTCGTTGATGAACTGACTGAGCGAACCTCTCGTATCAAGCGCTATAGAAAGCAGAGCAACACCGTCGCGACTCTACTCTAGTCGCGCTCTCTAATAGAACAATGGGAATCATCATGGCTAAAACAGTAGGCATCACAGAAGAAGAACTTTACGCAGCCGTTAACTGGCGCGATGAAAGCAGTCAATATGAAGATATTCAATACCACAAGTCTGATGACGGTATTGCGAAAATCACGATTGCTCGCCCTCAAGTGCACAATGCGTTCCGTCCACAAACCGTAAAAGAGATGATCAATGCACTGGCTGATGCTCGTTATGACGAGAAAGTTGGCGTAATCATTTTGACTGGTCTTGGTGAGAAGGCATTCTGTTCTGGTGGTGACCAAAGTATCCGTGGTGACTACGGCGGTTACCAAGATGACTCAGGTACGCACCACTTGAATGTACTTGATTTCCAACGTCAAATTCGTACTTGTCCAAAACCAGTTATCGCAGCGGTATCGGGTTGGGCAGTCGGTGGCGGTCATGTACTTCACATGATGGCAGACCTTACTATTGCAGCTGAAAACGCGCAGTTCGGTCAGACGGGTCCTAAAGTGGGTTCTTTCGATGGCGGTTGGGGTGCTTCTTACATGGCTCGTATCGTTGGTCAAAAGAAAGCACGTGAAATCTGGTTCTTGTGCCGCTTCTACGATGCACAAGAAGCACTGGACATGGGCCTTGTAAACACCGTTGTTCCTGTTGCTGACCTAGAAAAAGAGACAGTTCGTTGGTGTCGTGAAGTGCTTCAACACAGCCCAATGGCACTGCGTTGCTTGAAAGCGGCACTGAACGCTGACTGTGATGGTCAAGCAGGCTTACAAGAGTTGGCTGGTAACGCAACCATGATGTTCTACATGACAGAGGAAGGCCAAGAAGGCCGCAACGCATTCAACGAGAAACGTCGACCGGACTTCGACAAGTTCCCGCGTAATCCATAGTCTTTCTCCTCTTCAAAATGAGTCGCTAATAGCGGCTCGTTTTGTTTTGATGTTCCCCGTTTTTTAGGAAACTTTATGAACTCAGTGAATTCTCAGCGTCACGCTAAACTTTACCGTTATCAATTACCTATGGATAGTGGTGTGGTTCTTCGTGACAATAAGTTGAACGAACGTGTTGGCTATATCATCCAACTTGAGTGTGATGGTAAAACTGGTTTTGGCGAAGTTGCGCCTTTGCCCGGTTTTAGCCAAGAAGATGCCGAACAAGCTGGCATTCAGCTTCAACACGAATTAGAGCTTTGGAGCCACAATAAGCCTCAAACGCCTTTCGACGAGCTGTATCCTTCTGTCGCGTTTGGCTTTTCAATGGCGATGATGGAATTGCGAGGCGATCTTAACGCTCAAGGTAACTACCAAGCGGCGCCTTTGTGTACAGGCGATCCAGATGAACTGATTCCTGTATTGAATGAGATGGTAGGCGAGAAGGTCGCGAAAGTGAAAGTCGGCCTCTACGAAGCGATTCGCGATGGCATGTTGGTTAGCTTATTCCTTGAGTCGATCCCTGATTTGACTCTAAGACTTGATGCCAACCGTGCGTGGAAGCCAGAGAAAGCGAAGCAATTCATTAAATACATTTCGCCGTCAATGCGCCAGCGTATAAGCTTTATCGAAGAGCCTTGCCAAAAGCCAGAAGACAGTTTGGCCTTTGCCATTGACCATGGTGTGGCGATTGCGTGGGACGAGACACTGCAAGAAGCGGTGCGCAGCCCGGAATTTGATCTTAGCGACCTTACTGGTGTTAAAGCAGTCGTGATCAAGCCAACTCTTATTGGTTCTGTCGAGCGTTGCGTGGCAATCATTGAGCGAGCACAGAAGCTTGGAATGAAACCTGTATTGAGCTCAAGCATTGAGTCGAGCCTAGGTCTGACTCAGATTGCTCGTCTGGCGCAGCAATATTTGCCAAATGAAGTGCCGGGGTTGGATACGATTGGCTTGTTCAAGCAGCAGCTAGAGGTTTCTTGGCCGGGCTGTCAGTTGCCTGTCTCTACGCTTGAAAAGCAACAATTGATTTGGTCTTCTTAGACCGAGCTATTTGAATGGCTATTTAGTTAGCTTAACAAGTTCTTAATCTATTTTTGGTTATCATATGATGCGCCCACAATCTAATCATCCCCCGCTCTGGGTAAAGTGGGCGCAGCAAAACCCACTTCAACCTGCGTTAGTGACCACTCACCGCACTTATACTTGGCAGCAAGTGTTTGTGTTGGTTAGTGAGTACCAACAACAGCTATCTCATCAAGGCCTATCTGAAGGTGATGTACTGACGATTGTTGGTAAGAATCAAGCTGAAGTGATCCCTGTTTATCTTGCCGCACTCAATTTGGGTGTGGTTTGTGCGTTTACGATGCCTCAGCCTAGTTTACGCCTGAAGCAAAAGCTCGATTCCTTATATCAAGCAGATCAACAGAGCTACCTTTGGCTCTTGGGCAATAGCGGAATAGAGCAATCAGAGACTGCCGATTTGAATACTCAGTTGGTGACCTTGCCTTGCCTAAGTGAACTGAAGTTTGATGGTGATGATGAGCAGATAACGACACCTCAAGAATCCAATTTCAATCCGCAAAATCTAGCGAGCATCGTATTCACTTCAGGTTCTACCGGAAACCCAAAAGCGGTCGCTCATACACTTGAGCAGCACCTATGCTCTGCGTCAGGGCTGCTTGAGGTGTTTCGTTATCAACAAGGTGACACGTGGTTACTGAGTTTACCTATGTACCATGTGTCGGGGCTGGCGATAGTTCATCGTTGGTTGGCGGCTGGTGGTTGCATCAAAATAGGCACAGGTCAGCTTGAAACCGATATAGAAGAATGCAGTCATGCTTCATTGGTCGCTACTCAACTACATCGATTGTTAAAGAGTAAGCAAGCACTTACTTTAACGCATGTACTTTTGGGTGGTAGTCATATACCAGAAGCACTTGGGCTCGAAGCTCAACAAATGGGCATCGAAACATGGCTTGGATACGGCATGACTGAAGCGGCTTCAACCGTGACCGCGAAGCCCGTTGATGCCGGCAGCACCGCCGGTTTTGTCCTTAACCATCGCCAGCTAAAAATTGAAGAACAACGTATCTTTATTGGTGGCGAGACGCTCGCGTCCGGGTATTACTATCAAGGTAACTTAACGCCATTAGTTGATAAGAGCGGTTGGTTTGATAGCAAAGATCTTGGTGAGTGGCTTGGCGAACAAGTGTCGATTATTGGCCGTGCCGACAACCAGTTTATTTCTGGTGGTGAGAACATTCATTGCGAAGAAATTGAGCGAGTACTCAATCAATTGTCTGAGGTTAATCAGGCTTTTATTGTTCCCATTGAAGATGATGAGTTCGGATTTCGACCTGCAGCGATTGTCGATTGTGCTGAGTTGCCAACCAAAGAGTGGTTTATCGAGCAGTTAACTGGTCGTCTTGAACGGTTCAAATTTCCTATTGAGTATTATCGAATGCCTCAGCAGGAACAACATGGTATTAAGGTTTCGCGCGCTGGATTGGCGCAGTGGTTACAGCAGACCCGTTCTAAATAGAGCGAAGAGCAATAAAATGAAGCGCAATACACGGTGACTAGTCGTAATTGCGCTTCAGGGGGTTGTGACGGTGGTGAAGCCGTCACAAATTCTAATTATTTATCGTGTCATTCAAGATTTGGCGTTAAGCGAGTGCCTTCTTCATTTGTTCAGCGACTTTATCTACCTTACCTAGACCAATGATAACTTGTAGACCACCTTTCCCAACCGGTACCACACCTGCCGCACCGAGTTTCTTCAGTTTCTCGCTGTCTGCTGCACCTGAGTCTTTCACAGTTAAGCGTAGACGAGTAATACAGTTATCGACTTCTAGAATGTTGTCTGCACCGCCAACCGCTTCAATGTAGCTGTTGGTTAGGTTAGCCAATGCTTCTGGCGTTTCAGTTTCTTTTTCTGCTTCCATCTCTTCACCACGACCTGGAGTACGTAGGTTGAACTTGATGATAGCGAAGCGGAAAATACCGTAGTAAAGCGCGAAGAACACCACACCTTGAACCAGTAGCATGTACCAGTTAACCGCGAGTGGGTTTTGGCTTGATAGTACTAGGTCAACGAAACCAGCAGAGAAGCCGAAGCCTGCCATCCATTCCATGCTTGCTGCAATGTAAAGCGATAGGCCTGTTAATACTGCGTGCAGTAGGAACAACACGGGTGCTAGGAACATGAAGCTGAATTCTAGTGGCTCTGTGATACCCGTGAAGAATGAAGCCATAGCTGCCGCAAGCATGATTGCGAATACTTGGTTTTTGTTTTTCGCATCAGAACAGTGATACATCGCCAATGCTGCTGCTGGTAGGCCAAACATCATGATAGGGAAGAAGCCCGCTTGGTACATGCCAGTTTTACCTGGAATACCCGTACCGTTAGCGATAGATTGCGCGCCGCCTAAGAAGTTTGGAATGTCGTTAATACCAACAACGTCGAACCAGAACACAGGGTAAAGAGCGTGGTGCATACCTACTGATAGGAACAAACGGTTGAAGAAACCAAACAGACCAGCACCCACCGCACCCATGCTTTCTAGTTTAATACCCAGAACGATCAGAGCGTCGTAAACAGCTGGCCAGATGTAAAGTAGAGCAAAAGAGAGAGCCATACCTGCGATTGAGGTCAGGATAGGAACCAAACGCTTACCGCTGAAGAACGCTAGAGCTTGAGGAAGTTCAACCGTTGAGTAGCGGTTGTAGATCTCAGCAGAGATGATACCCACAATGATACCTACGAATTGGTTGCTGATTTTGCCAAATGCCGCAGGCACTTCACTGAGTTCAACATCCATTAACTGAGCAACAGAGCCCGGAGCAAGTAGCGTGGTGACGACGAGGAACATCACAAAGCCAGACAGTGCCGCAGAACCATTCTTATCACGGCTCAAACCAAATGCGACACCCACCGCGAATAGAACCGCCATGTTGTCGATGATCGCGCCACCAGATTTGATCAAGAATGCGGCTAAGATACTTTCAGAACCCCAACCAACAGGATCCAACCAATAGCCGATCCCCATAAGGATTGCTGCAGCTGGCAGTGTGGCTACGGGAACCATCAATGCCTTACCTACTTTTTGCATATACCCGAGTATATTCATATGTGCCCCTAAGTTTGTAATTAATTTTTTTAATGTTTCTGCTCGTCAACGTATGGAGTCAAATATTGATCGAGGCAGGATTTTAAGTAACTACGGTTATTAAAAACTTATTTCTTAATGCAAACAAACGAAACGGGTAGTAGTATGAATTAAAATTTTTAATGCATGAGTTCGTATGGCTAACCATCAATCTTTACTTAGAAATCTTCATACTTTTAATGTTACTGCAGAGAAAATGAGCTTTACGCTAGCGGCTAGAAAGTTGCATTTGACTCAGGGAGCCGTTAGCCATCGAATCAAAGTGTTAGAAGGTGAACTCGGATTTAACTTGTTTGTGCGAGGGACTCGTAAACTGGAACTAACGGAAGAAGGTCAGCGCTTTCAACGAACGTTATCCAAGTCGTTAAGCTCTATTTTTGGTGAGATCGAAGACATTACCAACACAGACTTGTATGGACAGATCAATATCGGTACCAGTCCTGCATTTGCCAACAGTTGGTTACTGCCGAGGTTGGCTGATTTTAAACAGCGATACCCAAAGTTTAATCTCAATATTTTCTCGCAAGAAGAGCAGGATTTTCATCAAAATCATCTCGATGTCGCTATTTACTATGGTGCTGAAAATCTCAAAGACATGCATCGACAGCGCCTGTTTGGTGAAAAGTATATTCCGGTATGTACACCGAGTTACGCGGCTGAACACGACATCTTTGATGATGGCTTAGAATCGCTGCACCGGATTAATTTCATTCATGCACTAGGGTCAGATGTATGGCAGCGTTGGATTAAACACCACGGCTTAGATGTGAACTTGTTTGAGCAATTTTACTGTGTGAGCCACCGGGATATGGGCGTAAGAAGTGCCCTCAGCAATATCGGTGTCGCGATGGGGCGCTATCATTTTGTTAAGCAGTATGTTCAGACTGGCGAGCTCATAACACCTTATCCGAGCATGGATACAGACCAAGGGTATGACTTAATCTGCCCGTTAGGCACGGAAAAACGACCTAAGGTAAGAACCTTTATTAAGTGGTTAGAAGGGCAGTTGCGTTAGGTTAGTTAATTTAGCAATTAGATAGTTCAAAACAGAATTTATTATCTTTATAACCATCCATCATAATAAGCCATATAAATAACGGATTATAGAATAAGGTCTTATTATGAAAATTGCCCTCATCATTGCGGTTTTACTGCAGATAGGCCAAGCGATCATCTCATCGGGGTTGACTCGTTCGTTGGCTGAGCTCACCGCATTTGTGTTGGTTGTGGTACTTGTTTTAATGAAAAGAGAGAGCAAGAAGAGTGATAAGCCCCTGTTTGATTCGTGATTGTTACAACAAAGAATACCCTTACCACAAACGATAAAGGCAAAGCCCATTGGAGCTTTGCCTTTTTGTTTTGTTGCTCGCTAACTTGAGTGTCTAGTTCACCGAACAAACATCTAAAGCGTTTCTATGCGGGCTAAGCGAGAGTTAACCACGCCAATGAACCCGTTGAGATCATGACCCACATTGTAATACCAAACATCAGTGGTTTCGGCCCTGCCGCTTTTAACTTCTCAACTGAAATACCACAGCCAATTAAGAACAAACACACGACCAGTGCTCGCTTAGACACATCAAAGATTCCTTGATAGACCATCTCAAATTGTGGCAGTAAGTCACTCACCGCGATAGCGGCGCAATAGAAGAAAATGAAGTAGGGAACCGTAATCTTCTTTTGATCGTTCTTGAAGATCATCGCACTAATTAAAGCGATTGGGATGATCCAAAGTGCGCGAGCGAGCTTCAATGTTGTCGCTGTCGTCAGTGCTTCTTCGCCATACGCTGAAGCTGCACCTACTACAGAAGACGTATCGTGAATCGCTATCGCTGCCCAAGTACCAAATGTTTGTTGGCTGAGCTCAAGCGCGTGACCAATCATCGGGAATAAGAATAGAGCAACCGAGTTCAACACGAATACGGTGGCTAATGCCAAGCCAATCTGTTCATCGTCTGCTTTGATCGCGGGTGCCACTGCTGCTATCGCGCTACCACCACAAATCGCGGTACCAGAAGATATAAGATAGCCCGTAGTGCGGTCTAGCCCCATTTGTTTCGCCAAGAACCAACCAATGACTAATGTACCGATAATCGTCGTTACAATGAGCCCAATACCATCGCCTGTTACTGCTAATGCTTTTTCAAACTGAATACCAAAACCCAAGCCAACAATAGAGTAGGCCAGTAGCTTTTTGGTAAGTTTGCCGACTTCCAAGTGTTCAGGGACTAATCCTAAACTAGCAAGCAGGAAACCGATAACCAGGGCTGTCGGTGAGCTAACCCAAGGCGTTAAGCAAAACAGTGCAGCAAGATAAAATGGAGCGGACTTTTTTAGGTTCATTGTATTTAGAGTCTTGTTTTGTTGTGGCGTTATTGTGATGAGACCACTATACGTTCAATAAAATGATAAGTAAGTCTAAATGAATTGAACAAACGTTAAGGAAAACTTAACGCTTGTTCAACTGATATGAATAAAGGGCTGGTTAACTAGCGTAATGATCCGCGAAGGTCAGAGACTGACTGTCGAAGCGTTTCACAAGAGGCTTGTTTAGGTGAAATCGGCTCGCCAGCTTCTATCTCTAGCTTAGTCCAGAAGCGAGTGGGTAACCCTTTGCAGGCACGGCCTTTGTAACGACTAAAGTAGCTACCCCATAATCCTTTAAGAGCCATAGGAATCACTGGGACAGGGGAACGTTTGATGATCAGCTCCATACCACGCATGAACTCAGCCATTTCGCCATCAGAGGTGAGCTTTCCTTCTGGGAAAATACACACGATGTGACCTTCATGCAGGGCACGCTCTACTTCTTTGAAAGCGTTTCGAATCGAGTTGCGGTTGGTCGCGGAGATTGGAATCACCCCAGCTCTTTTCAAGAAGCGTCGAATTGGCGGCAACTTGGTGTAATCCTCTTCCATCACAAAACGGATCAAGCGAGGGCAAACCGCACTCAGCAGCAGTGCATCCATATAACTCACATGGTTGCAGACAATCAACGCACCGCCCTTTTCTGGCAGGTGATGTAAGTTCTTATGTTTAACTCTGTACATGGTGTGAGTGACCACCCACGTAAAGAAGCGGAAAGCGTAGATAGGCACCTGATAAAACAGGTACAGCATCACCAAAGTGTTGCCCACTGCGAGCAAGATAAACAGCTGCGGAATTGAAAGATCTAGAACACTAAGGCAAACAATACCTAATACCGCACTTCCCACCATGAACAGTGAGTTGTAGATATTGAGCCCGGCAATCACTTGGGCACGCTCGTCGGGCTTGGCACGTAACTGCATCAGTGAATACAGAGGAACAATAAAGACACCGCCAGAGATACCCAGAAGCAGAAGGTAAGCAAACAGTGGCCACAGCTCTGAGTAGGTTACGAATTGATGGAAAGAACTAAAGTCAGGCAAAGACTCCGGGATGGATATCGCCATCAGAAGACCGAAGATCGAGATACCTAAGCTGCCCATTGGCACGATGCCGATTTCAATTCGGTGATTAGATAACTTATCGCAAGCTAAAGAGCCGATTGCAATGCCTACCGAGAATAGTGCCAGTAAAAAGGCGACGGAGCTTTCAGTGCCGTTTAGATGCAGTTTAGTGAAGTTGGGAAACTGAGTTAGGTAAGCCGCACCAAGGAACCAGAACCAGCTGATAGACATCAGTGCTTGAAAGGTCGGGCGGTCTTTTTTTGCAATCGCCAGTGTCGCGCGGGTCAGTTTTACAGGTTGACACTTTACTTTAAGGTCTGGTGCATTACTTGGCGCTTGTGGGATAAAGCAGCTTGATACATAGCCAAGCACGGCGAACGAAACAATACACACCGCAGCAATGAGCTTCGCGCCTTCTTCAGATGCAATGATGCCTGCGCCTAGAGTACCAATCAGGATCGCTAAGAATGTACCTGTCTCGACGAGAGCATTACCAGATACCAGTTCTTTTGTTTCTAACTGCTGTGGAAGCAGGGCGTATTTCACCGGACCAAAGAAAGCACTCTGCGTTCCCATAAGGAACAGGAGCAGAAGTAATATCCCGTAGCTTTCGTAGATGAATCCGATCGCACCCAGTGACATGATCACTACTTCGAGGAGCTTAACTTTACGGATAAACCACGATTTTTCGTATTTGTCGGCCAGTACACCTGCTAAAGCTGAAAATAGGAAGAAGGGCAGAATAAAAAGGCCTGCGGCCAAATTAATGAATAGATTGCTGGAAATAGGCAGCGTGTCTACGCTTGCGAAAGCAACAAACAGTAACAGGACATTTTTGAATATGTTGTCGTTAAAGGCTCCTAGAAATTGGGTAATAAAGTAGGGTAGGAACCTTTTTTGCGTTAACAGCGAAGATTGGCTGCTGTTGTTCATTGTCTTTCCTTGGATGATTACCAGTTGGTTAAGTAGTTTGAGACTAGGTTATTGATCAGCTCTTTACCATCAATAGGCTCAGAGGCGAAAAATTTATCATCAACGCTAAGTAGAGTAATTCCGTGTACTCCAGACCATAATACACGGCTGGCTTTAACGACTTCGCTTTTCGTATGTTCAGGAGCAATCGCTACTAGCAACTGTTCTAGCATGCCTGTCATTCTATCGATGCGGTTCGATTGCCATTCAGGAAGGTTTTCACCGTTCATGTTGTGCTCAAAGATAAGCTGCCAACGGTGAGGGTGTCTCTGTGCAAAATCGTGGTAGCAGTAGGCAAGGTTGAATAGAGCTTGTTGAGGGTTGCTCGATTGTTCAACAGTTGCAGCGGATTCTGACGCCAGTTCATCTAATGTTTGAGCGACCACATGCAAAAGCAGTAGGTTGTAATTACCAAATACATTTACTAAGGTACTTGGAACGTAACCAATCATATTGGCGATTTTACGTAGACTTAGCTCGTGATAAGAGTGCTCTTCTAAGAAGTCGGTCACCGTTTTTAAGGTTAATTGCACTAATTGTTCGCGAGTATGATCGTTTCGTCTTGCCATGGGTACTTTCTATTAAATGAACATCGTTCAATATTTTAATGCTGCCCCAGAGTGCCGTCAATCCCTTCGCTAGTTTAGTAATCAATTAATAGCCGCAATATTATGATACATGTGTAAACACGGTGAATATTTCATTGTTCTTTGTTAACGAGTATGATTAAGGTGTCGAAAGATAAAAAACCTATAAAGGATAATAATGAAACGATTTTTCTCACTAGTCGCGATCCTGTTGGTAACAGTCGCGGTGACGCCAATCGCGGAAGCGAAAAAGTTTGGTGGTGGTAAGTCATTTGGCAAAAGCTTTAAAACGGCTCCAGCACCAAAACAACAAAACACGAATTCGATCCGTCAAGATCAAACAGGTAAGAACACAGCAGCTAACTCTAGCAAGAAAGGCCTTATGGGCGGTCTGCTAGGTGGCTTACTTGCTGGTGGTCTTTTAGCTGCATTCTTTGGTGGCGCATTTGAAGGTATCCAGTTCATGGATATTCTGATTATGGGTCTGATTGCTTTCCTAGCGTTTAAATTCCTACGCGGAATGTTGGGCGCGAAGCAGGGCTCAATGAATCAGCAGAATGCACGTGGCCAACAGCCAGCATTCGGCGGCATGGGTCAGAACAAGTTTGAACAACCTAAGCAACAACCAAATGTTCATAACTTCGAGCAAACACAACCTCAATCACAAGGCGCTGCTGGTGGTTTCGGTTTTGGTGCACAAAGCGATGTTCCACATAACTACCCACCGGGCTTTGATCAAGCGGCATTCATCAATGGTTCTCGTGAGCACTACCGTACACTGCAAGGTGCATGGAATCACAACGAGCTAAACACGATTGAAGAATACGTATCTCCAAGCCTATTTGAAGACCTAAAAGCTGAGCGTAATAAGCTAGACGGTGATCAGCACACAGACGTAATGTACGTTGATGCTGAAATCGTTCGCGCAGACCACGATGGTAGCAAAGCACAGCTAAGCCTTCAGTTTAGCGGTCGTTACCGTGACACAGCGGATGGCGTTGAAGAAGATATCACTGATATCTGGCATCTAGAGCGTGACCTAACAACTAACAATGCACCTTGGTTAATTGTTGGTATTCAAGGTTAATTCCAGGATTTAACTCAACATCAATAGGATGTAGTTATTCGGAATAACACCAAATAATAGAAAGCCCCTGCTGAGAAATCAGCAGGGGCTTTTTTGCGTCTAATGATATGTATCTTAGTTAAAGATTGGATTAACCTGAGACTAACTAACTGATTTTATTTGGATGTAATGAGTAATGACAAAGTTCTTTGAACCCGTATTGGAGCCTGAGGTTACTTTGCAGCAGAAACAGATAATTGCGAACGAATGCGAAGAACATGTATCGACCCATTGTTTAGGCTGCGCTGCTTATCTGGTTTGTGAGCGTCATGCTGAAGTATGGGATCACTGATGTTTGAATGATTTAGCTCGATTAGTTATTTGTAGTAGCGGGTTAGTGTTTAGGAAGTTGAGGGTTGTTTTAGAAGACACGTTTAGTAAGAGATAAAGCTCAGAAACGAAAAAAGCCAACTCAATTGAACTGACCCCCAATAG
>NZ_JBFRPB010000014.1:0-1426 GCF_041471785.1 Vibrio sp. 10N.261.51.C6
TGAACTGACCCCCAATAGTTGGACACCAATTATTGGGGGTCTTTTTATGTCCAAATATAGCCGTGAGCTAAAATGTATCATTGCTAAGCAATACTTAGATGGCACGTCATCTCTCTATTTAGCAAAACAATATTCAATTTCTTCAAGGCAGATACGGTATTGGGCTCAAGTCTTTGCCATCCATGGTACTGATTCATTTTTACCAACTAAGCATGCCGCGACTGCTCAAACAAAACGAAAAGCATTGAATTTAATGTGGACGAATGAATGGTCTCTCACGCACACTAGCGCTGTATTAAACCTCTCATCCCCTGGGATACTCTCTGTCTGGCTCAAAAGATTTAATGAGCTCGGTATCAAGGGGCTCAAAATGCGCCAGAAAGGAAGACCCTCAATGAAACAGCAACCTCAACGTACCACTAAGCCTGATAATGAAATGACACTTGAGGAGCTAAAAGAGGAGTTGGTCTACTTACGAACCGAGAATGCCGTTCTAAAAAAGTTGGAAGAGTTGGAGCAGGAAAAAAACCGTCGAACAAAGAAAAAGCGGTCATAGCTCTAACTCTTAAAGGCAAGTACCCGCTGAAGCACTTACTGCAGACTCTACAGCTGGCAAAAAGTGTCTTTTATTATCAAGCTCAAACAAACAAGCGCCCAAATAGCTACGAACGTGAGCTACGGTTGATAAAGTCAATTTATCATGAACATAAGGGCCGATACGGCTACCGCCGTATTCACTTGGAACTAAAAAATCAGGGGTTCGTGCTTAATCACAAAACGGTTCAAAGGCTTATGGCTCAGCTCAACCTTAAATCGACGGTCAGGATTAAAAAGTATCGTTCATACCGAGGAGAGTCTGGAACAGCTGCTCCTAACCTGCTTGAAAGAGATTTTAGTGCGACTCAACCCGATGAAAAGTGGGTAACTGATGTCACGGAGTTCAAAGTCAAAGAGCAGAAAGTATACTTGTCTCCCGTGGTCGACTTGTTTACTCAGGAGGTAGTTGCTTATAGAGTGGCCAAAAATGCCTGCTTGCCGCTTGTCACGGATATGCTAACGGAAGCCATATCAAAGCTCAAACCCAACTCAAAGCCAATTATACATAGCGATCAAGGTTGGCAATATCGTCATCGACAGTATCAGAAAAAGGTAGCGGAGAGTGGGTTAACACAAAGCATGTCGAGAAAAGGTAACTGCTTGGATAATGCGGTTGCTGAAAACTTTTTTGCTTTACTCAAAACAGAGATGTATCACAACCAAAGCTTTGAAGATGCAGATGCTCTGATAGAGCAAATTAAAGAATACATCGAGTACTACAATACCAAACGTATAAAAGTGAAACTAAAAGGCCTGACTCCGATAGAATATCGAACTCAGGCCTTGAAAGCCGCTTAACAGAAATGTCCAACTTTACGGGGTCACTTCA
>NZ_JBFRPB010000015.1:0-312 GCF_041471785.1 Vibrio sp. 10N.261.51.C6
CTGTGAACTGAGCTGTGTTGCCTTGGCTGTCAGTCACGGTCAAGGTCACTGTCTGACCGTTTTCGACATTCGTTGTGGTACCTGACAAGGTCACTTCGTCTGCTTCGTCAACACTGATGTTGCCGTCGCCTACGGTCGTCAAGTCGATTGTCGGTAGATCCGCATTGTCCGCATCCAACGTCGCGTTTTCGCTGTCTGTCGCCGCGTTGCCCGCTGTATCCGTCACGTCCGCTTTCACGGTGATCGCACCATCAACCAGACCCTTACCTGTTAGGTCTGCTGTCGTGCTGAACCGTCACGGTCGCTGTGAAC
>NZ_JBFRPB010000016.1:0-975 GCF_041471785.1 Vibrio sp. 10N.261.51.C6
CTGACGTTCACTCTTGATACACAGGCAGAATCAGGAAATGTGATCGTAGATAGCATTACATCAGATGATGTTGTTACTGAGACTGAAAAAGAGCAAACAATTTTTGTTACAGGTACTGCTACCGGTGGAGACATACAACCTAACGACGTCGTAACTGCTGTCATCAATGGAGCGACATATACTAGTGTTGTAAAAGAGAATGGTATTTGGGAACTAAGTGTTAATGGTGAGGACCTAGCAGAAGACACCGAGTTCACTGTTTCTGTTAGTTCAACCGATAGCGCAGGAAACAGTGTTTCAAGCTCAGGAACTTCTACTCATATTTATGACTCGACTCCGGTTAATGTAAACATAGATATTGATCCGATTACTGAAGACTCAGTCATTAACGCAACTGAAGCTCAAGGGACGGTTACGATTACAGGTTCTATTACTGGTGAGGATTACGTTTCTGGAACAGTAACACTGAACATCAATGGCGTTGTGTATACAGGCCAAGTAATCGACGGGAAATATAGCATTGACGTCAATGGGTCTGACCTAAACTCCGATAGCGATAACATCGTCGATGCGAAGGTAGATGTAGTAAATGAAGCTGGAAATGTTGGCTCGGCTACTTCGACAGAGTTCTATCTAGTTGATTTAGCTGCTAGAGGAACGATCTTTATTGAATCCATCACTGACGACAATGTTATCAATCAAAGTGAAAGCGAAAGTACCGTTTCAGTTAAAGGTACTGTTGGAAGAGATGCGGATACTGGTGACCAGGTATCAGTCGTAGTAAATGGTGTGACTTATCTGACTGTTGTCCAAAGTGATAAAACATGGAGTGTAGATGTTCAGGGCAGTGATCTTGTAGCTGATAATTCAGTGACAGCTACTGTTACCGGACAAGATTGGGTTGGGAATGAGTTTAGTTCTAGCACCGACAAAACATACTCAATTGATATGGTTATACCGACAATCGACTTGACG
>NZ_JBFRPB010000017.1:0-939 GCF_041471785.1 Vibrio sp. 10N.261.51.C6
CCCATTTAATTAGTGATGTATTACTTCCATATTTTAAATTTAGAATAAAAAATATATTGCCTATTTTATAGTTAACAATCTGCGTTGATGTAAACGATAGATAGTGACCATGTTGGTGACAATAAAGGTGATTTCGACAAAGGACCCGCCAATCGAACCAATCCAAATGTTATGGCTAGCCCAACAGAAAGAATTGAATAAGATCAAGGACCTCAATGCGATGCCTTGTCTTGAAAAGAGTGCACATGTCGCAACGGATGAACCAACAACCGTAATAAATTCAAAGAAATGATTCATGTTGGGTAAAGTCATGCACCACATCAAGCCAATAAAGAACCACATCACTTTGCGCGATTGAGTTTTTATCGATACATAGCTGCGAATAGCATTAATAATTACGCCTATAGCCGCCACCATGGCACCCATTAATATGAAATGGATACTCATGACAAAACAAAAGATCATCATCTGGTAGCGAAAACGCATATCATCTTTTTGCCAAAAGGCCATTACACCGATACAAAAAGCCAGGCCGCCAACTCCTTGTGTTATCCAGTTTTCCATATTTAGCCTTTATTTTTAAGATGCTATCGAGCACGATTAAATATTAACTTTGAAAGAATAATGCTCAACCATAAAATAACCCTCCAAAAGGAGGGCTAGATATAACGCTAAAGGTGCTATTGCATTAGGTTTAATTGACTAACTTAACGGCTTCACGAGTTAAATGAGCCAGCTCTTCCCAATTACCTTCTTCAATCAGCTTCTTATCTACCATCCAAGTACCACCACATGCGAGAACTCGAGGTATCGCTAGGTAGTCTTTAATGTTGTTTGGGTTAATGCCACCTGTCGGCATGATCTCAATATCCGTGTAAGGCGCAAGAAGTGACTTAACCATGTTGATGCCACCTGATGCTTCAGCAGGGAAGAACTTCA
>NZ_JBFRPB010000017.1:1643-22843 GCF_041471785.1 Vibrio sp. 10N.261.51.C6
TCAGCAGGGAAGAACTTCAATGTGGTTAAGCCCATTTCTAGAGCGGCTTCTACTGTGCTCGGGTTGTTGACCCCAGGAATGATATCAATACCAATCTCTTGGCAGGCTCTTACCGTGTTTGGATTAAATCCAGGAGAGACGACGAACGTTGCGCCTGCTTCTTTAGCCGCAATAGCTTGCTCACGATTGAGCACAGTGCCTGCGCCGATCAACATATCTGGTTGTGATTCACGAAGTAGACGAATAGCTTCAACTGCAGCTTCCGAACGGAATGTAATTTCTGCTGCAGGTAAACCATTTTCAGCTAACACTTTACCCAGAGGGATGATGTCTTCAGCGTTGTCGATAGCGATCACAGGGATAACTTTCAGTGTTTTCAGTTGTTGTTTGATGTTAGACATTGGTATTCCTTAAATGGCTGTGATGGCCGCTTGAGTGAGTTCTTTTGCAATAATGGCACCACGATGTTGGATAACGATGCCTGCCATAGTATTGCCGCGCTGGCACGACGTTATTAAGTCTTCGCCCGCAAGGTAAGCCGATAAAAATCCGCCATTGAATGAGTCTCCTGCCGAGGTCGTATCAACGACATGTTCAACAGGCAGGGTCGGCACCGCCCGTGGAGCCGAAGCGGTACCAGAATCTGGATTTATGTCACCCTGAATTGTGGCATCTTGAATGAGACAGCCATCTGCACCCAGTTTGACGATGCATCGCTTAACACCCAGCGTCGTTAGACGTTCGATAGTTTGTTCTGGAGAGCTATCGCCCCAAATTAATTGTTCATCATCGAATGTGACCAACGCTAAATCCGTCAATGTATACATGGCCTGGTAGCTGTTTTTGACGGTTTGGTTTTCGTCTTGTGGCCAAAGTGCAGGGCGGAAGTTACTGTCGAAGGCAATCTCAACACCTTGTGCCTTCAACTCAACCAAGATGTTCAATAGCTCGATACGATCTTGTTCAGGCAGAATCGCTAATGTGATGCCGCTGAGAAAGACCATATCGACATTGCGCAGTGCCTGCTTTATCTGATTGAAATCTGGGTGCTGTAGCAGGTAGCGTGCAGCCGACTGGTTTCTCCAGTACAGAAAGGTACGTTCACCTGCGTCATCAAGCTGAATTAGGTATAGACCCGGAGTACGTTGGCTGTCTTGTAGAACAAGGTCCGTCGACACACCCTCTTGTTGCCAGCGTTCTAACATTCCCTTGCTAATCGGGTCTGCGCCCAAAGCCGTGACGTAGGACACTTTTATTTCATCTTGATGGAGGTTCGCCTCGCAGCCGCGGACTAGATAGACCGCAGCATTGAGTGTGTCCCCGCCAAACGTTTGATGCATTGAGCCGAACGGTTTGCCGTTCAGCTCGATCATGCACTCACCAATAATAGCGATATGTTTCATCGGTTACGCCCTCTCTTCGAAGTAGCGTTTTGCGTTACCAAAGCAGATGTCTTCGACCATAGGGCCAAGCAGTGACATGTCGTTTGGTACCTCGCCGTTTTCAGCCCAACGACCAAGCATGTCACACAGAATTCGGCGGAAGTATTCGTGGCGTGTGTACGACAAGAAGCTGCGAGAGTCAGTCAGCATGCCGACAAACTGGCTAAGCAGACCAAGTTGAGATAACTGTTCCATTTGGCGTTGCATGCCGTCTTTCTGATCGTTGAACCACCAACCAGAACCAAACTGAACTTTGCCCGCGATGCCGCCACCTTGGAAGTTACCAATCATGGTTGCCATCATCTCGTTATCGCGAGGGTTTAAGCAGTAAAGAATGGTGCGAGGTAACTCGTTGCTTTGATCCATTTCGTCTAACAGGTGAGCCAATTCGAAGGCAAACGTCTTATCGCTGATCGAATCAAACCCTGCATCTGCGCCTAACAGTTGGAACATGCGCGTGTTGTTATTGCGCTGAGCACCAATGTGAAGCTGCATTACCCAACCCATTGCGGCGTAGCGCTTGCCTAACCACACCTGAACCGCTGTTGAAAACTGCGCACATTCTAGATCGGTGAGCGTTTCGCCATTGAGGCGTCGAGTTAACAGGGCATCCAAATCCGATTCTGATGGAATAGGTGCGTAGCGAACCACTTCAATACCGTGGTCAGCCGCACGACAGCCATGGGCATTAAAGTGGACTAAACGCTTGTCTAGCGCACTCAACAGATCATCAAATCGACGGATCTCGATATCGGCTACTTGACCAAGTTGGCGCAGGTAATCGACAAAGGTGTCGAGTTCGATTTTGAAGGCTTTATCTGGGCGCCAGCTTGGTAACACTTGTACATCAAATGAATTGTCTTGAGCGATCGCCTTATGGTGTTCAAGAGAATCAATTGGATCGTCTGTCGTACCAGCCATCACCACATTCATCTGCTTCATGATGCCGCGAGCACTAAATTCTGGTGTCGCTAATAGCTCGTTGCCTTCGTGCCAAATTTGGTCTGCGGTTTCTGGACCAAAGAGAGTGCCAGTAATACCAAATGGGCGGCGTAGTTCTAAATGAGTCCAATGGTAAAGTGGGTTGCCCAAGGTTTGAGGGACGGTTCTAGCCCAGGCCATGAACTTATCATAATCGCTTGCGCCTCCAGTAATCAGACGCTCATCAATCCCTGCTGAACGCATACCACGCCATTTGTAGTGGTCACCTTCAAGCCAAATCTTAGACATGTTTTCGAACTGACGATCTTGAGCCACTTCTGCCGGGTTTAGATGGCAGTGATAGTCATAAATCGGCTGGTGGCTTGCGTGTTCATGGTACAAACGACGTGCAGTCTCATTCGACAGTAAAAAGTCTTCACATAAGAAATTCTTCATTGTTTGTACTCCTTATAACGCAGCCACGGTCGCAACGGCACCGTGTTCAATTAATGATTGGTACGCTGAACTTACCGCATCAATGACCTGCGGGTCTTGGCCTAGCTCGGCAGGGAAAATCGCTTCAACCGCAAGTAATGCTGGAACCACAGAAACATTGAGTCCATGCTGGTCGCAGATCTGGCGAAGTGTGTCTGCCATTGGATCGCGGACATCAATCTCATTGCCTTGCTCATCAACGCCAGATACATAGCGCATCCAGCCAGCGATGGCGGTTGCAAGCCACGAGAAATCTGAGCCTTGATCTAAATGGAATCGTAAGCTGCCACCCATACGTTGAGGGATCTTCTGGCTGCCATCCATCGCAATCTGCCACGTCTTGTGCTTCAAGCTTGGGTTAGTGAAGCGGTTGATCAGCAAGGTTGCGTAACCTTCTAAATCAGTCCCTTCAGGCATCGTTAACGAAGGTGCCTGTGATTTCATCATCATGTCAAAAGCGGCTTTTCGGTAGCCAGCATCCGTCATAGTGTCGGAAATATGGTCGTAGCCACCAAGGTATCCAAGGTAAGCAAGGAAAGAGTGACTGCCATTGAGCATACGCAGTTTCATCTCTTCGTAAGGCACCACATCTTCTACGAACTCTGCGCCAGCGACATTCCAATCTGGACGACCTGCCACAAAGTTATCTTCAATCACCCATTGGCGAAAGGGTTCACAGGCGATGCCACATGGGTCTTCACAACCAAGCAGTTCTGCAATTTCTGTCAGTGTTTCTTCTGTTGCTGCGGGTACGATACGGTCAACCATGGTGCATGGGAAGGTGACATTGGTTTCAATCCAATCACGTAATTCTGGGTCAAGCAGTTGAGCAAACTCAATGATCGCTGCTTTTGCTACATGACCGTTCTCTTGCACGTTATCGCAAGACATGACCGTGAATGGTGTTAAGCCACGTTCACGTCGAATTTTGAGCGCTTGCACAATGTAACCTAATGCTGATTTAGGTTCGCTTGGGTTAGCTAGGTCAGCGATGACTAATGGGTTATTTTTGTCGAGTTTTCCTGTCGCTGGGTCTGCGCAGTAGCCTTTCTCTGTGATGGTCATAGAAACGATAGCCACTTGAGGTTCGGCCATTTTTTCTAATACGGTTTCGATGCCGTCTAGGCTTGGGTGAAGAGATTCGGCCACTGAGCCGATCACTTTAACGTCTGTGGATTCAGCGCCTTTTTCAGCAACCGTGTAAAGGTGATCTTGCGTGCGAAGTGATTCAATTAAGTCTTCGCCTCCGAATAGGTTAATTTCGCAAATACCCCAATCAGTGCTGGTCTTGCTGAGCATTTCATTGGTGAACAACGCTTGATGCGCTCGGTGAAATGCACCGAAGCCAAGGTGCACGATACGGCTTTGGAGTGCTGAACGGTCGTAGTCAGGTCGTAGTACAGTGTTTGGCAGCGTAGAGTTAGCAACAGTCTTCATTATTCAGTTCCTTTTCCCGCCAGCGAACCAGCGGGATTTTATTATTTGATAAAGCGTTTGAGTGTTTAGCAGTCTTAGAATCTATCTGTGACCAAATTACGAACCGTAGCCCAGTACCAATTCAGGTAGGAACAAGCTCAGCTCAGGGATAAAAGTAACGGCCATTAGGGCTGCAATAAGTGCGGCATAGAATGGCAATAAAGGCTTGATGACTTTGTCGATGGCAATGTTGGCAACCGAACAACCGATGAACAGAGCACTACCTACTGGCGGTGTACAGATACCGATAGCAAGGTTGAAGGTCATCATGATGCCGAAGTGCACAGGGTCGATGCCTAGGTCTAGCGCGATTGGTAAGAAGATTGGTGTGAAGATAAGAACCGCAGGGGTCATATCCATAAAGATGCCAACAATCAACAGAATCACGTTGATAATCAGTAGGATCATTAGTGGGTCTTCGGAAACCGCGAGTAGAGCATCGGCAATCATGTAAGGTACATCGGCGTTCGCCATTGCCCAAGACATGCCCATTGATGCGCCAACCAGTAATAGAACGATAGATGTTGTTACTGCAGACTCAAGGATGATCTTTGGAATATCACCCCATTTCACTTCGCGGTAGACAAGCACAGCTAAAACAAACGTGTATACCACAGCAATTGCGGAAGCCTCAGTCGCAGTAAAGATACCGCCAATGATGCCGCCCATGATGATGCCGATCAGTGCTAAAGAAGGTGCTGCTTTTAGGAAGGTATTCCATACCATTGATGTGGAAGGACGAGCTGCGACTGGGTAGCCACGACGTTTCGCGATAATACCTGCCACCATCATGATGCTCAGCCCCATCAATAGGCCTGGGATGTAGCCTGCTAAGAACAATGCTGCAATAGAGGTACCACCAGAAACTAATGAGAACACGATCAGCGTGTTGCTGGGTGGGATAAGCAAGCCCGCAGGACATGACGTAATATTTACCGCAGCCGAGTAGTTTTCGTCATATCCATCTTTCTTTTGCAGAGGAGACATAGTGCCACCAACTGCAGCAGCCGATGCAACCGCTGAGCCTGAGATAGACCCAAACATCATGTTTGCCATCACGTTTACGTGGGCGAGTGAACCTGGTAGACGACCACCCAACACTTTCGCGAAGTTGATCAAACGCAGCGCGATGCCGCCTTGGTTCATGATGTTGCCCGCCAAAATGAAGAACGGAATTGCTAATAGTGCAAAGTTATCAAGGCCTGCCGCCATACGTTGAGCAACTACAGCAATTGCAGGCTCAAGCGGTAAGCTCATTAAGATGGTTGCTAGTGACGATAAACCAATCGCAAAAGAGACCGGTACACCGATTGTAAGCAGTACAGCGAAACTACCGAATAATGTCAGTATTACTTGCCATTCCATTGTGAAATCCTTCTATCAATCAAGTTGTGAGTCGGTGATCAAATCGTCACCTGACATTAATTGTTTAACGCGTTCGTAGGTAAATACGACTGAGTAAAAAATCATCAAAGCGCCACTAACCGGTAAGCAGAAGTAGATGTAGCCCATTTCTAAACCTAGAGCGGGAGTCAGTTGTCCCATCGCAAGTGTTTTAGCTGCAAGTTGGCTGCCACCGTGTACCAGAACGATATAAGAGAAAGAAGCGATGGCTATTTGGATAATGATTTCGTTGATTAATTTACGTTTGCCAGTCAGCTTCATCGTAAGTAGGTCGATGGCAAGGTGGCGTTTCAGACCTGTTGTGTAAGCAGCACCAATCAGGGCTACCCACATAAAGAGGTAACGAGCGAGCTCGTCGGTAACAGTACTTGGTTTGCCAATAACATAGCGGGATAGAACCTGCCATATCACGCATAGCACCAAGAAAGACGATAGAGACACTGTAAAGGCGGCCAACCCTCTATTTATGTAACTGACCAATTTATTCATGTTTATTTCCTTTCAACAAAATTGCGTATCTCATAACAATTGGTTTACCAATGTAAGAAATTGTTTCTATGTAGGGATGGGATGTTCAAAAATCTGGCTGAATCATAAGCTATTCATTTTTTGGTTGGCGTGAGCAACTTCACAAATGATTTTGGTTGACCAATTTATGGGTTTTTATTGTGACTTTGGTCAATCAATTTTAATTTCAGCTTTGACGGTTCCTTTTTTGAGCCCCAATATGAGCCCATAACAAAAAACACCCTACATTTTGGATAACCAATCCACGGAGAATAAGAATGATGATGACGCGTAAAACTTTGATTAGTGCGGTTGTCGGTGCTGCTTTGACTTTTGGAGCAACAGCTTCTGCTTATGCAGCGACAACATTGAAACTGAGCCATAACCACCCTCGTGACCATGCAGTACATGAAGCGATGACGTTTATGGCGAAAGAAGTACGTGAATTGACTGATGGTGAGGTGCGTATTCGTATTTACCCTGATGCTCAATTGGGTACACAGCGTGAATCTATGGAGCTGATGCAGAACGGCGCTTTAGATATGGTGAAAAGTAATGCTGCTGAGCTAGAAGCTTTTTCTCCTGCTTATTCATCATTCAACATGCCTTACTTATTCCGCGATCAAGCGCACTACTACAGTGTGACTGATGGTGAAGTAGGCCGTGACATTCTTAACTCTTCTCGTGATAGCGGCTTTATTGGTGTGACTTACTACGACGCTGGTGCGCGTAGCTTCTATACCAATAAGCCAATTAACACACCAGAAGATCTGAAAGGTTTGAAAGTTCGTGTTCAACCAAGCCCATCAGCAATTGCGATGGTGAAAGCGTTAGGCGGTAACCCAACGCCACTAGCTTACGGTGAGTTGTACACAGCACTGCAGCAAGGTGTCGTAGATGCGGCTGAAAATAACATTCCTTCTTTCAGCTTGAGCCGTCACAGTGAAGTGTCTAAATACTTCAGCTTAGATGAGCACACGATGGTTCCGGATGTGTTGGTTATCTCAACCAAAGCATACGATAAACTGACTGCAGAACAACAAGATGCGCTAATGAAGGCGGCAAGTGATTCATCTGAATTGATGAAAAAATTGTGGGCTGAATCGGAAGCAAAAGAGCGTGCTAAAGCCGAGAAAATGGGCGTTACTTTTGTGGAACCAGACAAGGCTGCGTTCGCACTAGCGGTTCAACCTATGTACGACGCGCTAGATAAAGCGGACCCAGAATTGAGCGCATTGATTGACCGTATTCAGGCTGTTGAATAACGAGCAAATATAGAAAAAAGAGTAATACAAAAACAAGGTGTTACTGCATTTTAAGATATAGAGGTTGACCAATTATATTTGGTCATTATGATGGCGAGAGAAATACAATGGAAAGAAGTGACAATATCATCATGATGCCTTTCGAGCCGAAAAGACCTTATCAGGAGATAGGGTTAGTACTAAGAAAAGAACTGATTGAAGGCCTGTATAAGGTCGGAGATAGGTTACCTCCAGAACGCGATATTGCTGATCGTCTAGATGTAAGCCGCACTGTGGTGCGTGAAGCGATCATCATGCTGGAGCTTGAAAACTTAGTTGAGGTGAAAAAAGGGTCGGGTGTTTATGTCCTGAACATTCCAACTCATTCTCGCGAGAATGTGGTCAGTGATGACGCTGGTCCATTCGAGATGCTGCAGGCCCGCCAATTACTGGAAAGTAATATCGCGGAGTTTGCGGCAACTCAGGTCACTCCGGGCGACATCATTAAGATGCGCTCTGCACTCGAACTCGAGCGCGAAGAGCTTGCAAGCGGCACTACCGATTGCAGCGGAGATGAAAGATTTCACATGTGTATTGCAGAGGCAACTCAAAACTCTGTGCTGGTAGATATGTTGAAACAATCCTGGGATCGACGCGAAAAGAGTCCAATGTGGAATAAACTCCACTCTCACATCAGTGGTCAAGATTACCGTGAAGAATGGTTAGATGATCACGCTCGTATCCTCGCCGCCTTACAGCGCAAAGACCCTGTCGCTGCTAAGAACGCAATGTGGCAACACCTTGAGAATGTTAAACAGCGTTTGTTAGCGCTGTCAGACATTGATGACCCAAACTTTGATGGTTACTTATTTAGCTCCAACCCAGTGGTGCTGCTTAGCTCAGAAAGCTAGTTCTGAAGCTAATGTTGAATTCAGCGACAAGGCTCCTCTTGAAAGCTGATTCATTCACTAGGTTGTAGATAGGTAATCGTCTTTAGACCGGCGTAGACCGGTGCTATCTCGGGCAGTAATTGTCATTGCTGCCATTAAGAAGTCGTTATTGCATTTAGCTTGATTAATTCGAGCCGGCTAAGTGCGTCTTAAAGAAAGGTAAGTCTCATGGAACAAACGTGGCGTTGGTACGGCCCTAATGATCAAGTTTCGCTAGACGATATTCGTCAAGCGGGCGCAACTGGTATTGTGAATGCACTGCACCATATTCCAAATGGTGAAGTTTGGACAAAAGAAGAAATCCTTAAGCGTAAAGCCATTATCGAAGAGAAAGGTTTAACGTGGTCGGTTGTAGAAAGCGTGCCTGTGCACGAAGAGATCAAAACTCAAACTGGCAACTACCAGCAGTGGATTGATAACTATAAGCAAACTCTGTCTAACCTTGCTGAGTGTGGCATCGATACGGTTTGTTATAACTTCATGCCCGTGTTGGACTGGACGCGTACCGATTTAGAATTTGAAATGCCTGATGGCTCTCGCGCACTGCGTTTTGACCAAATCGCGTTTGCGGCATTTGAGCTGCATATCTTGAAGCGCCCAGGTGCAGAATCGGACTATTCAGAATCAGAGCAAGCTCAAGCGTTGGATTACTTCAACAACATGACGCCAGAGCAAATTCAGCAACTGACTAATAACATCATCGCTGGCCTGCCAGGCGCTGAAGAAGGTTACACACTAGAAGCGTTTCAAGCACAGCTAGATCGCTATGCGGGAATCGACAAAGACAAGCTACGTGAGCACATGTCTTACTTCCTCGCTGAGCTGATGCCTATCTGTGATGCGAATGGCTTGAAGATGGCGGTTCACCCAGACGATCCACCGCGTCCGATTCTAGGCTTGCCTCGCATCGTTTCAACGATCGAAGACATTGATTGGTTGACCGAGCATGTACCGAGCAAAATGAATGGCTTGACGATGTGTACGGGTTCATACGGTGTTCGTGGCGACAATGATCTGGTTAATATGATCAAAAAGCACGGTGACCGAATTTACTTTACGCACCTGCGTTCAACTAAGCGTGAAGAGAGCAACCCAATGACATTCCACGAAGCAGCGCACCTCGATGGTGATGTGGACATGTACAACGTTGTGATGGCTATTTTGGATGAAGAAAATCGTCGTGCAGAAGTGGGCGATCACCGCTTAATTCCAATGCGTCCGGATCACGGTCATCAAATGCTGGATGACCTTAAGAAAACCACTAACCCAGGTTATTCGGCGATTGGTCGATTGAAAGGCTTAGCTGAAGTTCGTGGTTTAGAGATGGCATTGAAACGCGCTTTCTATACCAAGTAACGACGGCATCTAGCTTTAAAGTACTTTTAAAAACCAGAACTCATGTTCTGGTTTTTTGTATCTGAGCTAAGTAAAACTTCAGAGTTTGGATAACAACAATCACGCCCCTAACTTGGTAAAGGCCAACGGGGTTTGTCCGGTTTGCTGTTTGAAAAAGGCGATAAACGCACTGTTGGATGAGAACTCTAGCAGATGAGCCACATCAACGACTTGTCGGTTTTCTGAGAGCAGTTCAATCGCTTTAAACAAGCGCCATTGCTGTCGCCACTCTTGGTAAGTCATGCCTGTTTCGGCTTTGAATAATCGAGTAATCGTTTTGGTGCTTGCGCCAACCGAGTTCGCTAATGTCGAGAGGGCTGGGGCAAGAAAGGAAGCGGTTCGGACTTGTTTGCAAAAGCTTTTAAAGCGGCGATCTGTCGGTAGTGGCAAGATAAACGAGTGTTGGTTAGCACTGTAAAACTCTTCCCAGAATAGGTTGGCGGTATTGGTGGTTTGCTCGCGGGCAACATCCCAATCCCAGAAAGCCATCTTATTGATCAGGGCTTTTAAAAGCTCATTCACTTCCACAATTTCAATCGCTTCTGGGCAGGTGTAAATACTGCTATCAAAATAGAGCGACCGATAAGCAACCACATTGGTCATCTGCGCGCGATGTTTGGTATAAGGCGGGATCCACACGGCTTTAGTCGGCGGCAAAATGCAAATGGCGTTTTTTAAGGTCAAGGTGATGCAACCCTGCGGAGCATACAGCAGCTGTCCTTTTACGTGGTGATGTATTCCTGAGTCATGCTGACCTAGCTCTGCCGCAATCCCTATTACGGGCGCAGGTAAGCTGTCTGCATCAAACTCAATGGTTTCGCTGATTAATGCCATTTGTCCCAATCTTGTTGTTTTTGGTTTTAATGTTGTTAACGAGCCAAGGTTAGTTTCCCCTAGACTCCTCGTCAAGTTCACTGGTCTTGGAAAAATGATGAAAACAAAACCTTCTTTATGGCAAATGGTGCTATTGCTGATGTTCCCTCAAATCGCAGAAACCATCTATAGCCCGACTCTGGATTCAATATCGAAATCCTTTGATGTCAGTTACGCACAAGCGGCGCAAACCCTCTCGATCTACTTCTCAGCGTTTGCGCTCGGTGTTGTGGTATGGGGCATATTGGCAGACAAATGGGGGCGCCGACCAACCATGTTACTGGGCATGGGGTTATTCGCCTGTTCAGCACTTATTGCTATGCAAACCGACAGCTTTACGTGGTTGATGATAGCCAGAGCCATGGGTGCTTTCGGGCTTGCGGTGGGCTCGGTGGTGACACAAACCATGTTGCGCGATGCCTTTAGCGGCGCGGAACTGGCCAAGGTGTTTGGTTACATGGGGATGGGTCTGTCGATTAGTCCAATCATCGGGCTGCTTCTTGGCGGTCAACTAAGCCAAGCGGGCGGGCATCAATATGTGTTTATTGCCTTGTTTATTATGGTGTTAGCGTTGTTGGCACATAGCCTATGGTCATTGCCTGAAACGCAACAATCTAAGCAGCCATTGCAGTTAAAGTCACTCAGTATTCACATGATCAAAGATAGCGATATATGGATGTCTGCGTTGCTGGTTGCGTCGTTCAATATTGCGCTATTTTCCTATTATCAATTGGGTTCATTTGCCTTCATTCAACTTGGATTTAGCGTTGAGCAGTTTGGCTACAGCGGCATTGTGCTTGGGTTCGGGACTCTGTTGGGAAGCTTGGTGAACAAGACATTGTTGAAGAGACAAGTGTCTTCAATGTCTCTGATTGGTATCGCAGCAGGGCTTCAAACATTAGGTGCGGTGGGTGTGTATTTTTCACAACACACGATCTGGTTCTTGCTTCCAATGATGTTGGTGGTTATGGCGTTTGGCATTGCGATTCCCAATGTATTGAGCCGAGCGTTGGTACGTTACCAATCTCAAGCAGGAAGTGCAGGCGCACTGTTTGGTTTGATGTATTACACCTTGATCGGCTCAGGGCTCGCTTTAGCGGGAATGCTCCAAGATCTAGGTGTAGTGTTGGTACTTTGTGGCGCGTTATCTGTTCTGGTGACGATACGCAGTCGACTCCAGCTTAAACGCTAAGTCTCTCATCTGTATTGATAAATTCCGTGTCCTGTTTGGCGCGGAATTTATCATTTCTTGGTTTGTAAATTTGGATATTGACAGGGGTAGAGTGATCGTTCTACTCTGTAGGTAGAACAATCATTCTACCCTTTGTCGGGTATTGAGAGAGCACTATGTTGAGAGAACAGATTGCAGCAAGCTTAGAGGTGGCATTTAGCCAGCAAGGTTTTGCTGAGCCGAGCGTTGCACAGCTGAAAACGGCGTGCGATGTAAGCCTAAGAACCTTGTATAAACATTTCCCTTCAAAAGAAGCGATGATCGTTGGTGCCTTGGAATATCGACACCAACGCTACTTAGATTTCTTGTTGGAAACGTCGCCTGAAAAGGGGCTCGCATCGGTTACTCATATCTTCAACAAGCTCCAACAATGGTTAGAAGAGTATGCGCCACATGGGTGCATGTCGATGAATGCGATGGCCGCGTTTCCCGATAATGAGCTTATCAGCCAAGCGGTTACACAGCATAAAGAACAAGTTCGTTTGCTGATAGGCAAGCAGAGCCTGCGAGAGGATCTCGCGACACCGCTGTTTTTACTTCATGAAGGCGTATCAAGCGCGTGGCCAGTCTTAGGCGAAGAAGCAGTGGCATCGGCACAGAATATGGTGACAAAATTACTCAAGGAAACAGTATGAATTTCGAGATACCAAAAACAATGAAAGGCGCAGAGATGCTAGGGCACGGCGGGGCAGAAATGCTTGGCTACCGTGAAGACATTGCTGTTCCAAAAATTGAGCCTAATGAAGTGCTGATCAAAGTCATGGCAGCAGGCGTTAATAATACTGACATCAACACGCGAATCGGTTGGTATGCAAAAAGTGATGATTCAGACGATGCCAGTTGGTCGGGTGAAGCGTTGAAATTCCCTCGCATCCAAGGTGCCGATGTGTGCGGTTTTATTGTAGCTGTTGGTAACGAAGTTTCGGCTGACCGTATTGGTGAGCGTGTTCTGATTGAGCCTTGTTTGACCGAGGTTTATGGACAAGATCTACCACAACCATGGTATTTCGGTTCTGAGTGCGATGGTGGTTTCGCTGAATACACCAAAGTAGCAGCTAAGCATGCTTACGCGGTGAACAGTTCTATGTCGGATGTTGAGCTAGCGTCTTTCCCATGTTCTTACTCAACAGCAGAGAACATGCTAACTCGTGCCAATGTGGCTGAAGGTGATCGCGTGCTTATCTCAGGTGCATCGGGCGGTGTGGGCTCTGCGGCTATTCAGCTAGCAAAAGCTCGCGGCGCGTATGTTATTGCCATCACTAGCCCAAGCAAGAACCAACAGTTACTTGAACTTGGCGCTGATGAAGTGATTGCCCGTGATGCGGATTTGGTTAAAGCGCTAGGCGAAAGCAGCGTGAATGTGGTTATCGATTTAGTCGCCGGTGATAAGTGGCCGGAATTCCTTGAAGTGCTGAAACCACATGGCCGTTATGCCGTATCAGGCGCGATTGGTGGCGCTATGGTTGAGCTTGATGTTCGCACTTTATATCTTAAAGATCTCAGCTTTTTTGGTTGCACAGTTTTAGAACCACAAGTATTCCAGAACCTAGTCAACCGTATTGAGAAACAGCAGATTGGCGCCATCGTTGCAGATTCTTATCCGCTAGCCGATATCCATAAAGCGCAAGATGAGTTCTTAAAGAAAAAACACGTTGGTAAGATCGTGTTGAAAGTCGCTCAGAGTTAACTTTAGACGGTGTCACGCATCTAATCTATGTAAGAGCGAGCCAGTATCATGTGCTCGCTTTTTTGTTTCTGGCGAATGCTGGCGGGCTCAGTCTTGCAACCCGTTGAGTAACAGATCCTATACAGCTGAAAAGTTAATGATTCATTTATCATTGTGTGGTTTATGAATTAACTGTGCGATAATTACCGCCATTATATATCCCGAACTGTTTGATAATCATCTAGGAGCCGTATTGATGTTTAAAAGGGTATTGCAGGCACTATTCTCACCTTTTGTTGATTCAAAAAACAAACCCTCTGCAGAGCCTGCCCAACAAGAGCAACAACAAACCGTTGCTACTGATTCTGTTCAGTCTTCAATCTTTGTTCCGCCGTCGTCCACTCAGCCATCATCATTAATCGTCGATAATACGCTTAGCCTTCACGATGGTGAGTTCCTTGATTATTTGTTTGGAGAGTCTCGTCTTCGAACGGAGTCAGACCCATTTAGTGATTTTGTCGCTTGTCAGATCGAACGTTTGATTCGCTCTCCAAAAGCCCTGCTTAATGAACTGCCAGTGATGCCAGCCTCTGTAACCACGTTAATGGCAGAATTACAGAGCGACGACTTTGATGTCGATGCATTGTTAAGAGTGATTGAGCGCGAGCCGAGTATGGCTGCCGATGTGATTAAACTGGCTAACAGCGCCTTCTACAAACGCAGTGAAAAACAAGTTACTGACTTAAAAACTGCTTTCCTCAATATGGGTTCACAAGGGCTAATTGAAGGCGTGGTTAATTCTTACATGAAGAACTTCACGCCGGGGAACAATATTTACTGGCGTCACTTCGGTGAGAAAATTTGGAATCACAGTGTTCAAACCGCGTCGTTTTCTAAGGAGTTGATGAAAGACTCTTCACCTCAAGAAGATCAAGCAGCGGCATACTTTGTTGGGTTAATTCGCAACTTAGGCAAGATGATCATTTTCCAGATGATGGTAGAAGCCTTCAAGCATGTTGATCCTTCTGTTCCACCTAACTCGTTGGCATTGAAGCGCCTGATGAACAGCTACTCTATTCGCCTGACTTACACCATTGCTAAGTTCTGGGAACTGCCAGAGTCTGTGTTGACCGCAATTGGCTACCAAGAGTCGAGCCGATACGAATGCACACCACTTGGTCAAGCTGTGTTTGAAGCTAACTACTTGAGTGAGTTGTTTTATTTACTAGAAGAACAAACGATTGAAGTCGAGCAGTTTAAGCGCAGATGCAAAGAGACCCTAACTTTGCCTGCGGCATACAACGTGGCTAACCGTATCTATAAAGAGTCTGAATTGGCGCTAGTGAGCTAACCCTTAGCCTATTCGACCTACGCTGTGACTGAACATAATGATTGGTTGCAGCTTGGTTGGGCTAGGTTGTGAAATACATTCAGCTACGAAATACGCTTACAAATGGCTAATCCACAGCTTGTCGAGCTCGCACCAACCGAAACCATTCACTTGCGCGCCGTGTATCTTTTCAGAAACCTCTAAGTTGAACGCCTCTTGCTTGAGCTCAACCACGACCCCAGAGTCATTCAACCAATGCTTGAGTTCCAACAGTGTATTCATCGCTAACTTAACGTTGGGCTGGTTTCTTATTGAGGCTAAGCCTTGTTCGATTTTCTCTAGCATCTCAGAAGGTAAAGTTAATTCCTCAAACGGGAAGCGAGTGAAAAAGCTTAACCACGAAGTGAAGGTGTTGTTCTCATCAATAATACTGCACAGCGCGACGTCTTTGGTCGTTAGGTAGTGAGTTAGGTAGTGCCCATATTCCACGCTGGTTTTGTGGTCGCCAGACACTGACAACTGATCGAAAAGGGCTTGGCATTCAGAGGTGTCTTCAACGGTGAACTCACGAACGGTTGAAGACAACATCGGGCTTTGAATCTTAAAGAAGGTTGAGCCGAAATCCGGTTGGGAAGAATGGTCATCGCCACGCACGCTGGTCGTTTTCTCGGGCAGTTTCACGCACACCTGATTTTGAGCGCAGGCTTTGCTCTGTGCCCATTCAGGATAGACCCACAACTCGACTCGATTCAGAATCGGCGAGCTGTGTGAATAGGCGCTATTGCGGCTCAATCTCAACATCTTGCTTGAGAAGATGTCTAATGAGAACGCGCCAGATCCAATCAGCCTATCAGTCGGTAATGAGTGATCGAATACGGAGGCTTCAGCCCTAGCAAGTAGGCGCGGTAAATGCCAATCAGGTTGATTCAACTTTACGACAACCACATTGCCTGCCGAGACAGAGACCTCATCAATATGCTGATAACAGCGATGCCATATTTTGCTTTGGCAGAGAGAGTTAAGGTTGCGTGCTATGTCTTGAGGTTCGAGTGTTCTTCCGTTATGAAAGTGAACACCATTGCGAATCTGAAAGTGCCACTGTGTCGCATCTTGATTAGGCTGCCAATGATAAGCCAGATCGCCGCTGAGTTTGCCGTGCTTAACGGAGGTTAGGCGTTGGCAAACTTGCATAACTAAGAAACGTTCGGTGCGTCTAAGCACGCGTTGAGGGTGAAGCGCTTCGAGTTCTCGGTGAAACGGGATGTACGCGATATTCTGCGTCGACGGATTGGTATTGCTTAGAAAGGCTTGCAACTCAGTGCCAGCATTGCGGCCGTTGAAGCTCAAGGTGCTAAACACCTGTTCTATGTTGCCTGCGTCAGCTTGGGTTTGTGCGTATTGGTAACACGCCTCAATGGGTTCAACCAGACACGTGAGTTGTGCCTTCTTGCTGCGGCCTGAGCTAGCTTGCCACTCAATCCAACCTTGTGCTGTCATCGCTTTGAGTAAGGTCTGAACGTGACGTTCACTCACGTGCAGCAGTGTGGCCAGTTGGTTGACCTGACAATGTGATACTCCAGGCCCAAAAGCCTGAAATATCTTTTCATACAGTTCAAGCTTACGCTTAAGGTTGCCCAATTTGCTTTTCCTAACGACGAGGTTGAGTTAAATGTGAATAGCCAGAATCAATCAGTGCGTTTTCCATCGTATCGAGAACTCGAGAGGTTATCTCTGAGCTCAGGATATTCGATTCAGTTTTGCCTTGAAGCACCAAATCTGAAAAATGGTCGATTTCAAACTCGAATCCATTCCCTGTCACTCGGTAGTTAATGGTCGACTTTTTGCCTTGATGTTCAATCTCAATAAAGGCCGGATTCCACCATTTTTCGTGAATGGTGATTTTGGTTTCAGGTCCACTCAAGTGTGCTGTTCGGGGAAGGTTTTGCACTGTTGATGCCGATATCTTACCGCTTATATCACCAGAGAATGTAAAGCACGCATCGGTATCAACATTTGCCCCCTCATAAAGACACGACATCTCTACCTGAGGTTTTGAAGGGTTTACACCCAGCGTTCGGCACAGATCGTAAAAGAACCAAAGCCCATAGACCCCAACATCGAGTGTTGCTCCGCCTGACAAATCCGGATTGAAGATAAACAAATCGGGCTCATAGTCATGATGGTTACCAAAGCTGGCTTCGATTGAATCTATCTGAATGTTGTTATCGACCAAGAATGATTGGAGCTCACGATATGCGGGAAACACCACGGTTTTCATTGCTTCTAACAGCATCACGCCATTTTGCTTCGCGAGAGCTTTCATCTCAAGCCAGTCAGCAAGGTTGGTAAAAGCCGGCTTCTCGACCAATACGTGCTTATTGTTCTTTAGAAACAGTTCGGCGAGTGGCTGGTGGTATGGGTGAACCGTAGCGATGTAAACCGCTTCAACACTTGGGTCATTCGCCATCTCTTCATAAGAACCATACGCCTTGTCGCAAGCAAACTTGTTGGCGAACGTGGCTGCGCGTGAGTGATCTCTGGCGGCAACCGCATCAAGCTCACCATGCAGAGAGTGCTCTGTGACTGCGGTTGCGAATCGATTGGCGATATTGCCTAGCCCTGCGATGCCCCATTTTATTTTGCGTTGCTTGTCGCTCATCTGTTGCTCCAAATCGTTGTTTTGTATCAGTGTACTCAGAGACTTCACATACAAATAGAGAACAGATTTCTCAACCTGTTCTCTATTTATTTTATTCTAGTTGAAGCTCAGGATTAGCTCTGTATTGAGTGTTTCCAATCGGCTAGGGCTTTAATGTGTTTTGGCCCGATGCCACAACAGCCACCGATAATATTCGCGCCCAGTGCATGCCAGCGTTTAGCGTAAGTTAAGTAACCTTGGCCATCCAGCTCACGCATCTCCTGAAACATATCATTCGCTTCATGTTCGTTGCTGATAGGCGCAAAATTGTTGGCATAGACACCAACTTCTAAATCACTGCCTAGCTCATCGATCACTTTCTTGGCATCGATAATGGCTTGATCCATCACTTCAGGCACTGAACAGTTAAACATAATGCCTGTCGCGTTTGATTGGCAGGCAAGTTTGATGGCGTCTGTTACGCTCTCGCCAGAACGAATGTTGGCAAAATCGCCCTTGGTATCTTCTAAACTGAATGCGTAGTAACACGGCTTATCTGACTGCTTAAGTACCGCATGAATGGATTCGAATTCTTGCAGGCTACAAATCGTTTCCGCTATCCAAAGGTCGATGTTTGGAGCCTGGGCATCGTAAAGCGTTTGGATGATTGGCGCCGCCTCTTTTACCTTAAATAAGTCTGGTCGGTAGCTGCCAAATGGCGGTGGAATCGCGCCTGCTACTTTCACTGTGTGGGGTGCATTGTCAGCCACTGCTTTAGCCAGTTCGCCAGACAGTGCGGCTAGTTCAAAGCCTCGCTGCTCGAACAGCTCTTCACCCAAGTGAAAAGGCACACAGGCGTAGCTATTGGTGATCAAGATTTCAGCACCGGCATCGACAAAGTTTTGATGCGCTTGGCTGACAAATTCGGGTGCTTCAATCAGCGCTTGAGCACTCCAAAGCGGTTGAGAAAATGGCGCGCCAATTTCTTTGAGTTCTCGGCCCATGCCGCCATCAAGTATGGTTAGTGTTTTCATATTCAATACTATCTAAACAATTGCTGAAGTTCTGCCGCCACCATATCAGACAACCTTGTCAGACAGAAGCCATCAAGCCAAGGTTCAACTATCGATGAGGGAGTTTCGTTATAAGCCCTCTAGCGGGCTAGTCGTGCCACTAAAGTGTTGCCCAATAACGTGAGTGTAAATCTGAGTTGTCTTAACATCACTGTGCCCCAGTAGCTCTTGAACCGTTCTGATATCGGAGCCTGACTTTAGAAGTTGCGTAGCAAAACTGTGCCTGAAAGTATGACAACTAATTTGCTTGTGGCGCAATTTATTAGAGTTAGTCGCCTTCTTCAGCGTTTTTCGGAGTACCGAATCATGTAGGTGGTGTCGGCATACGATCCCCGACTCAGAGTGTTGAGTGACGGATTTTGATGGGAATAGGTACATCCAAGCAAGTTGTCGATAGGCACTAGGGTATTTTTTACCTAATCGGTGAGGCAAAGATGGCCCAAACCCATTCAAGTTATCTTTAGCGAGCAGAACTGCAACTTGTGAAATTTTGTCTTGTATAGCTTCAGTGAGTGAAAAACTTAAAATTGTCACTCGGTCTTTATTTCCTTTCCCATTGTGAACAGTGAGAGACCCTTGTTTTAGATCTATATCTTGTACTCGAAGCCTCAGGCATTCCGATACTCTCAAACCTGAACCATACAACAAGCGAAAAAACAGTTGATATTTAGGATCTATTTCATTGATCACCGAGATAGCTTCCGCATGATTGAGTACGCTAGGAATTTTTCGAGACCGAGTCGCATAGCTAAACCCTAAGTCTCCTAGAGGTTGCTTAATAAATTGATTGTATAAATAGGCTAGAGCATTGAGAGCTACCTTTTGAGTATTGATGGCTACTTTTTGTTGATTAGCTAAATGAGAAAGAAAGGAGACAACTTCAGCGGCATGCATCTGTTCAGGGTGTTTAAGCTTATGAAAATGAATGAAGTATTTTATCCAGTAACAGTAGGCTTTGATTGTCTTGCGACTATAGCCTCGCATCGTCATATGTTCGCAAATTGTCTGCATGAATTGACTCGCCATATATTCCCCTCACAAAATCTGTACATACAGACAGTTTATTGCTTGTTGAATAATTAATGACTTAAAAAAGAGTGGTTTTTAACTCTGATTGAGCACGAATTTAACGAGAGGATTATTTTAAATTATTGATTAAACTACAGATTTATGGGTGGCTAAGAATGAGGCCGAGCGTTACATAGTCGGCAATATGTGCTTGCACGTTTTCACACTTATTGTTTAGACCCACTTTTATATTAAATGCATAGCATTCAGTTGGTTATGAGTGACCTTTTTGATATGTTAAGCGGATGGATTCGTGCTTGCACAATATTAAAATGTTAGCAGTTCAAGGAGAACAAAATGATCGAAAGGAAGCGGGGTGCCTATCAAGGTCGAAATAAGTCCTCAGCATATAAAGACATGGTATGGACGGTAGCAACATCATCAGACACTTCTCTGGATATAGTTGGTCAAACTAAACTGACGTTAGAAACGATAGAACAAAATCTTGAAGAATTGGATTCTGATAAAACTCAAATAGTAAGTGCGCAGGTGTTTATCGCCAATATGCCAGATAAACCTGAAATGGATAAAGTTTGGTGTGAGTGGTTGGGTGAAAATCCAGAACACTGGCCTCAACGAGCGTGCCTAGGTGTTGCGTTAGAAGGTGACGTACTTATTGAAGTCACAGTAACAGCGGTAAGACGTTAGAACACTGCTAACAAATAAGGATTAAGGTGTTGCGCAGCCAACACTAAATCCCGAGTGTTGAACAAGCCCGAAGCCACTTTATTAAGTAAATTGTACGATTGAACTTGAAGGGCACATCGCTTTGAGGCTTTTCTCAAAGCGAGCGAAGCTAAGATAAGGTTGCGATAGCAATCATATCAATCAGTTAGCTATTTTTCGTTTCTTTCGTCGTTACATCTCCTCTGCTCTCGTCAATGCCATTCTCCTTATTATCAAATGCCTTTCGGCTACATGGGTCGGCTCACTCCAACACACGCCATCTCATGCTCACAGCAAGGGCAGATTCTTATCGCTTTGCTCCTTATCGGTGCCGTTAGCGGCGGCATCATATAGACCAAGTTCAATAACAGCAGTTGAATGCGGGCTCTTAAGGCGTGAGCTTGACCACGTAAAAATCCGTAATCTCGTACTCGCTGCAACCCTTTGGGCAGCGCGTGCTGCAAAATGAGCAGTAAGAACTTCAGAGTGGGCAAGGTGCGCGTTCGCCATGCATTGGTCTGACTCTCTTTATAGCGGAAGGTGACAGTATCATCTGTGATACTGATGATGTCTTCATCAGGCAGCACACCGCGATAGAGATAGCGCGCCAAATAGTTGAGTGCAGCCTGACCGTATCCTACTTGTCTGCAATCGACCACCCATTGTTTGGGTATGCCACTCGGCAGCCACAACGTTGGGTGTTGATTAATGGCCTCTAGCATTCTTGCTCGCCATACTTTGGCCAAAGCAAACGCGTTGAAGAGGTAATGCTTGTTGCCTTTGTGCCACGTTTGCCTCGATGCGTCGTATTGGCCTGCCGC